>NZ_PJJV01000070.1:0-93153 GCF_002929655.1 Cryobacterium sp. M23 | reverse complement strand
CAACGTCGAGCTCGGCTACGCGTCGACCATTCACCGGGCGCAGGGCATGACCGCGGACACCGCCCACGTCCTCGCCGACTCATCCACCTCCCGCGAACTCGTCTACGTCGGGTTGACCCGTGGAAAGGAAGCCAACCACCTTTACGTCGAGACCGAAGATGCCCAACCCATGAGCGACGTCCTGGCCACCATCGCCGGCCACAGCGACGGGACGCTCTCCGCCACCGAAACCATCCGCACCGAACAAGCCCGAGTCGACGACCTGGTCACCCTCATCGACCAATATGGCGACGTCGCCGAACGCGCCAACACCGTCCGCTTCACCCAACTCGTCGGCCACACCCTCGACGAGACCGACGCTCGGACCCTCACCAGTTCCGAGAGTTGGGGAGCCGTCACCGCAGCCCTCGCCCGCGCCGAAACCCAGGGCCTTGACCCGGCAAGTGTGCTGCGGGAATCGTGGAACGAACGAGAACGCGGCACCGCCGACGACGTCGGCGCCGTCCTCTCCCACCGGATGGAACGACGCATCGAAACGACCCCCGCCGGCCAGGAACCGGCAGTGGGGGAGCGTCCGGCGGTGCCGGCGTGGATCGCCGATCGCCGGGTACTCGACGCCGCCGGAACCGACCCCGCCTGGCGAGACCACTTGGCCGAACGGTACGAGTACCTCGCTGTGCGCCTCGAGGAACGCGGCACGGCGATCGCCGCCGAGAAGCCCGACTGGGCGCAGCAGCTCGGCGACGTACCGGATGAAAGCGCCCGCCGGCAGGAATGGGTGCGCCTCGCCGCCGAAGTCGACGTGTTCCGCGACCGGTACAACGTCGACCCGGCCCAAACACAGGCCATCCCCGAGGCGTACCTGGAGCGCGACGTTGGTGCGGAGCTCGCGGCGCGTGTAGCCGCACTGCAGAACACGCAGGCTCAGAGCACCCCGACGAACGTTCTCGAGGCGGGCCGGCAGAAGCCGGTCACTGCGCTCGAGGCGATGCGTGCCGCGAACCGGGTCACGGCCGACCGGCAGCGGGAAGCGCAGCGCACCGCCGGCCTCACGGTGAAGGCCCGACAGGCCAACCGCGGCGAGCAGGCAACACGGCCCGAGGACGGGCACACCCGTGACGACGGCCGCGAACGGTGAATCCGGAGGGACTAGAAGGTCAGGTCCGGATGCAGGAAAGAACTGACCGTTTCAGAGTCCTTGGTGCTGGCGAACCGGCGGGGCGTCCACCGGGCGCCCCGCCAGTTCCGGCTAGGCGATTCTGCGGGGGTTGATTTCCGACTCATCGACCGGCTTCTCACCCAGATCGATCGCGTCCAGACCGTCAACGGCTCCAATCCCTCACGCCCGAGATCGTAGACGCCGCCCGCGAAGCCCTCCTCATCGGCCACTGATCGCTGCCGAAACAACGCCATTTATCGATGCGACTCACAAATTTTAGGAAGCGCAGATCACGGCCGTGAGACGTCTTGTATCCCTAGAGATACGAGACAGGAACTCGCCCACCATCAGGCGAAGCTAGTCCCAACGTGCGGGCCTTCCGTATCGGTCGAGGTGTCTGGGTCGCGAATACGCCGCATGAACCAAGTGCCGCGCAACGACGCTCACCGCATGGGCCAATTCGTCCCGAGACGGGGGCCGCAGATCGCGGCCATGGATCGCGGCGTTTCTCACTGCCCGCATTCGGGCGATGTCCTCCCGGTCGGAGGATGAGATGGGTACGTCGTTCCTCGCGGCCTGGATCCAGATACGCTGCATGAGGGAGCCGGCATTGAGCTGTTGGAAGCCTTGATCGAGTCGCTGTATCTGGGATTCGCTCAAAACGCCGGCACCGGAGGAGTCGTCGGTAATGCGGATCCGCTCAGCAATCGACTGGCTCCCAGTCCAGCTTCGAAACGGGTCTTCGCATAAACAAAAGCGAACCTTGGGGAGCAGCCCGGGGCCACTCCGCCCACAGTTACGTCGGGAGACAGGCCCCAGCTTTTTGCCGTGTAGGAGCTCCGGATGTCCCGTGAGAGGTCGCTCAGTCGTAATTCGTTCATGGCCGCTGTGAGATCAGTAACCTGCATACCTGATCGGTATTGGACCCGGCATTTGGATACTCGCGCTAATACATTGCATCCTCCGTGCCTGCAGAGGCAAGAACCGCTCTCAGCCTGCAACCCACCGTCCTCGTGACGGGAGAAATCGATGAACCCGAGTACCTTTGAGGAGCGGCTGAATGGTTCGGCGGCGTGCTCGGGGGAGGACACGTGGTGGTGGATCCGGTCGCTGCAAACGAGGCAAAGCTCAGCATTGAAATGAGTGATAGCGGGCTTCTCCATCTGCGCTGGCTGCCCGGGGTCCACGTTCAGGTCGAGGACGCTCGGGCCGCGATGGCGAAAGTCAACGAGGTCTGCCAGCAGGAAGAGCATCCCATGCTCGTCGATATGGCAGCGGTCGGTTCGGTTAGCCGTGAGGCCAGGGCTGTTTGGTCCATTCCCTGCAGCGCCTCACGCATTGCTCTATTAGGCGAATCGCCTGTAGATCGGGTCCTGGCGAACTTCTTCCTCGGTGTGCACGTCCCGCCTTGTCCGACTCGTTTTTTTACATCGCGCAGCGAGGCCTTGGACTGGCTTAGTGCCCGTGCATGAGCGCCGGGAAGTGCTGCCTGCCGCGATGAGGGCCACACCGGGCGTCTGTCCTTTGAGCGGGGAACCGGCGGTGGCGGTGCCCGACACGTTCCGGCCAACCGGCAGGGTTACTGACCGCCCGTCGGGCTGGCAGGCGCCTTCGGGTGGGTACTCCTCTTGGTGGAGTATCGATAGTGGGCCCACATCGGAGGTTGCTGGTGACCGCAGGATTCAGCGCGTGACAGATCGATTCAGGGCGACCCCGGGGCAGTTGCCAGTTCTTCAGCCGGGGTCTGCAAAGGGCCAGACTTCCCGTCGTGGATTGCACTTTTGGGCGATATGACCTCGGGAAAGGCCGCTGAGGACCCGCGCCTGCAGCAGTTGGTGGAGGGCATTGTCCGGTTGGCTGCCGGTGAGCTGGACACACGCATGAAAACTTCGGAACGTAGGGATGACATCGATGCTGTCATCACGGGTGTCAACCTGCTCGCGGAGGAACTTGAGCATATTTACTCGGATCTGGAACGGCGGGTTGCCGACCGTACGGCCATGTTGGGGCGAGCGCAGGCTGAGCTGGAGCAGATGGCCAAGACGGATGCCTTAACAGGCCTTGCGAATAGGACCCTGCTCAACGAGCGGATCCAGGAGGCAATCCTGGCCAGTGCGGACAGCGGGAAAGCCCCGGCCGTGCTGGTGCTGGATCTGGATTCTTTCAAGGCCATAAATGACACTCTGGGCCATGGTGCCGGTGACGCCGTGCTGGTCGAGGTTGCCAAGCGTCTCCGGTCCGCCGTCAGGGCCGCCGATACAGTGGCCCGTCTGGGTGGGGATGAATTTGCCATCGTCATCACCGAGGCCACGGAAGAGGAGATCCTGCAAATTGCGCACCGGGCATTCGAGCAACTGCAGGACAGCGTGCGTGTCGGAACCGAAACGGTCTGGGCAATGGCCAGCATCGGGGTTTGCATCGGCACGCCGGGGTATCCGGCCGAGGCGCTGATGCGCGATGCTGACATCGCCATGTATCAGGCGAAGGAGCAGGGTCGCAACAACGTCCAGCTCTTCCACCCCGATATGCTCGACGCTGTCCGGGAACGCTCACGCATAACCGCCGAACTGCGCAGCGCTGTTGCCGGCGGCGAACTGGCACTGCGGTACCAGCCGGTGGTCGAATTGGCCTCCGGCAGGGTCATAGGCATCGAAGCCCTCCTTCGGTGGCATCATCCCGTGCGCGGAATTATTATGCCGGACAGCTTCATCCGCATCGCGGAAGAAACCGGCCTGATCCTAGAGCTGGGGCGGTGGGTGCTGCATGAAGGAGTCGCCCAGATGAGACGCTGGAGCGAAACCGCACCTGACCTGACGGACTTCCGTCTGCACATCAATCTTTCCGCAGCCGAACTGCTTCGCAGTGATCTGCTGGAGGACATCAGGGAAACGCTGGACCGGCATCACGTGGCTCCGCGGCGTTTGGTTTTGGAGATCACCGAGACCGTGTTGATGTCTAGGGGAACGGCGGAAGAACAGGTCTTCAGCGGGCTGCGGGACATGGGCGTGGGGCTGCAAATTGACGACTTCGGTACCGGCTATTCGTCCATCAGCTATCTCCGGTCGCTTCCCGCGGACGCGGTGAAGGTCGACCAATCCCTGATTCAGGACATGGGCTCGGACCCGCAGCAGCTGAAATTCATTGCTGCCATTCTTCAGCTGATTTCCTCTGCGGGACTGAAAGCGATCGTGGAAGGCATCGAAACCGCCGAGCAGGCGATCCAGTTGCAGGCCATGGGTTGCCTTTACGGGCAAGGCTATTACTACGGTTACCCGCTGCCGCCCGCGGAGGTACTGGATCGGCTCCGGGGTCTCGCGCAGCGTCGGTAGAGTTAGGAAATGTCAAAGCTTTGGGAACAGATGCTGCTCGTCCCAACAGTAGTGCGCCTCACTTCCCGGGTACCGAGAGACCCGGCGGCCGCGTGGGATGGGTACTGGCGCGGAATCCACACCACCGGCCGTTCCGGAGATGTGCTGTGGGACTCCGGATCCCGGACCGAGCATGCGCAGTACTCCGACGCCGTCGTAGCCCACTTTGATCCGGCTCTTCCGGTGATTGACGTCGGGTGTGGCAACGGAACCTACACCCGCTGGCTTGCTGGTCTTTTTCCAAGCGTGCTCGGCATCGATGTTTCAACCGGCGCGGTCGAGTTGGCGAGGAGAGAAGCTGAAGGCGTCCAGAACGCCGACTTCATGGTCATGGATGCTGCGGGCGTAGGAGCGGGAGAGCACCTGTTGGAGCGGATGGGGCCTGCCAACGTTTTTGTCCGCGGAGTCTTCCACGTCCTGAAAGCCGACAAGCAGTCCAGCTTAGCTGCCAACCTGCGAACCGTCATCGGGCGCAGCGGCCGGGTGTTCCTCGCCGAAACCAACTTCCAAGGAAACAGCCTCGCCTACCTGCAGCAGCTGGGCGCCACCCCGCGAAGCATACCCCGGCAGTTGCAGAGCGCCCTGGAAAACCTGCCCCGCCCCGGGCGTTTCGGCGCCCAGGAACGGCACAGCACATTTTCGGATTCGGACTGGCAGTTGATCGCGGACGGGCCGGTGAACATCGAAGTGGTCCCGATGAAATCCACCGGCCTTTCGCAGCAGATTCCGGGATATTTCGCTCTTCTAGCCGGCAAATAAATCTAGCGAACATCCGTCCTGAGCGTCAAACGGCGGACTTGCTCTGAGGTACTGGCCCTGACACGTAGGAACATCCCTTTCTCCGAACCCCGCTCACGTCGAGGGTCTCCCGCGTTACGTGTTGAAATGTTCAGGAAGTGACGCTACCGCCGTGCGCCTCAATCCAGGTCGTCAACCACGCATTGCCTTTTCGAGCGAACGGCATCTGTCTTAGGCTCCCTTCTTTCGGTGGGTTATTTCCGAAGAAGGCACATCAGGGGGGAGATCTAATCTGCAAATTTTGCAATAGGTGCATTACCTGTTGACATAATAACCATTATCGGTCATATTGCCCAACATATCACCTGTCATAACACCCGCGAATTGGTAGTCTCGGTTCATGGTCAATACGTCAACCGGGGATGGTTCTCATTCTGGTTCTGATCGCGCGGCTCATGAACGCTCAGTGGGTCTGAGTATTGCTGAGATCGCAGCGGAGTTGCAGGCGCAGCTGGGCCAGGCGCTGCTTGGGGTGATCGTGGGTAAGAACGCCCGCACGCTTGCTCGCTGGGCACACGCAACGGTACGGCCGCCGCAGACGAGTGAAAAGCTCCTCAGAGACACATTTCAGGTGCTCGAGATCCTCTGTTCGGTTCATTCGCCTGACGTTGCCAGGGCGTGGTTTATGGGTATGAACCCGGAACTGGGTGATGCTTCGCCGGCCGAAGCGCTTTCGGAGGGACGTTCCCGAGAGGTCATGGCCGCGGCGCGGGCCTACGTAGCCGCGGCTTAAGCTGGGCAGCATGACGGTCGAACAGGTTGAGCAAGGACCGCGCCGAGTCGCGCGCACTGTCGAGGTGCCGGCTTCGGCCGACGACGTCTTCGCGTTGGTGGCTGATCCGCACCGTCACGGTGAGCTGGACGGCTCAGGCACCGTCCGCGACACGGTGTCGGGGCCGCGGCGGCTCAGCCAGGGCGCACAATTCTCGGTAGCGATGAAGCAGTTCGGCGTCCGGTATCGCATCACCAGCACGGTCACGCGCATCGAAGACGGTCGGCTTGTGGAATGGCGTCACCCAGCGGGCCACCGGTGGCGCTGGGAACTCACGCCGCTCACGCCCACGTCAACGCGCGTCACTGAGACGTTCGACTACAGCACCGTCCCAGCCGTGCAGGGCAAAGTCTTCGAATTGCTCGGAGTTCCTCGGAAGAACGCCGCCGGTATCGAAGCCACCCTGCGCCAACTCGCGTCGCGCTACGCCCGCGCTTGACGTGACGGTGCTCACGTCCTGACCGGACGCCGAGGCCCCCGTCTGCACGGGCGTATGGGATCTGCGAATCGAATTCCCGCACATGACCAGGTTCCCACCGGGCAACCTTCAATACATGCGCAAGTTCGCGGGCGCCTGGACTGCAGAGACGCCAATTTCTCAGCAGGCTGCTGGCAAATTGGCGGGTGGCCACAACATGGTCTGCCTCGACAAGCTCGACGGCATCGAAGCCCGCGACTGGTACGCCACGGCCGCTGTGAAGAACGATTGGCCCGTAACGTTTTGCTCAACCAGATCACGATCAAGAACCGCACTCTCGAAAGGGGCTCTGGAGCGAGCAGCTTGTGAGTCTTGTGAGTCTTGTGAGTCTGGCCGCCCCTACATTCGTGCCGATCGTGGGAAGGCGTGAACCTCTCTGCTCTTCAAGAAGGCCCGGCCTGCCAGCGGCTGCCTACCTCTTATTGCGTGGCTGAACTCCGGAGTACGAAAAAGCCCCGGCATGTATCGCCTGGGGCAGACGAGCATGAGTACCGGGGCTAATCGTTGGAGTGGGGGGACTCCGTTTCGTAACGGTACTCGCGTATTGCCTGTGGTGGATTCCGCCGCGCCTACTGAGGGCAAGTTCGTGGCCCTGTAGCGGGTCTCGCACCGGTCAGCTCGGGCGGATCCACTGTTGTTGTGATGGGTCCCAGGCGCCGTCCTCGATTTCGGCGCTGAGGGCTGGTAGCAGCATCGCGTTGACCAGGGAGAGCGCAGCTTCATGGTCGAGGACGTCGCTCAAGACAGGAACGGTCTTGGCAACTTTGCGGTATCCGTCGGTCATGGAGCGTGGCACGTGGAGCGCAGTAAACGGCGGCAAGCCACGCTGGTGCGCTTCGGTGTGGACGCTGATGCGGAGTTGGCGTGCATCGATTCGCATTGTTTTTGTGAGGATGGCCAGATCGACGAGATCTTTTGTTCGGGTGGAGGTCTGGCCGCCGTAGGTCGATAGGGTCGCGCACACCTTGTCGGCGATCTGGTCTTCGACCGCGATGGCCTGGTAGGCCACGGCCGGTCCCAGGCGCGACATGTCGAGCCGGAATGCTGGAGTAAGGATGTTCAGGGGTGCGGCAGGGGTGCGCGTGTGGATGGCCAGGTCGACTCTGAGGGGGTTGCGGGTGCCGGCGCCTCGAACGGTGACGCTGAATGTGATGGCCGCGGCGTGGAGCTCGGGCTGATTGGGGCCGCCGGTGTCGCGGTGGCTGACATATCGGAACTCGAAATGATCGCCCAGGTCGATGCTCG
Organism: Cryobacterium sp. M23; assembly: GCF_002929655.1. Lineage (NCBI taxonomy): Bacteria > Bacillati > Actinomycetota > Actinomycetes > Micrococcales > Microbacteriaceae > Cryobacterium > Cryobacterium sp. M23. The sequence goes on along the minus strand of NZ_PJJV01000070.1, from coordinate 85,333 downwards.
CGGCTGAGGCGAGTTGGGCGATGGCGGCGTCGATACTCATCTCCGCCGTCTCGAGGTCCACATCGGTTGTGCTCCGCGATTGGGGAAGCCGAGCAAGCATGCTCGTGCCTCCTTTGAGTGCGAAGGGGCAACCGTCCTGCGAGAACACCCGGCAGAGAAAGCGATCGAAGGCAGCCAGTTCGATGAGGCTCTGGACGGAGGACCCGACGCCGCTTCGGTGCGCCGCGCGGGCCTTCTCCCTGATCGCGGAAAGCACCGCACGCCCATCTGGGTACGGGTCGCTAACGATCATTGTTCTTTCCCTTTTCTGCTGAACTTTTCTGTGGCGCCGACTGTCGGAGCCGGCGAGTTCCCGGTTGGGGCTGGGAAGGCGATCGTGGGAGTGGTGATGTTTGGCAGCGATTTCGATATCTGCGCTGCGATGGATTTCGTGATGTGTGCCATCTGTTCACGCTGGCGCTGAAGTAATGGGGCGAGCACGGTGTCCGTGATTTCGGACACGAGGCGACTCTGGTCCACGAGTACCGGTGCGAGCATCCGCTCGATGTGTTCGCGTAGCTCGACGCTCCCCGCCAGCTGGGGCTGTAGGCCGGCGACGATGGTCCTCAGCTGTTCCCGCACTGCCTGGCTGACGATTCCCTCGAGGGCGGCGCCGATAGCCGGCCGCTGCACGAGCGCACGCGCTGCGGCGATATCGTCGATTCCCGCGCTTCGGCGGAGTTGTTCCAGCAGAGCTGGGCCATCGCCTCGAGCGTGGCCGTATCGTGCGGCGAACGGGGTCAGCAGAAGGCCGAGGTGTTCGAGGTCGACCGCTCGTTCTCCCCGGGTCGCGTCGGCCAGCACGTCGCCGACCAGGGACAGGTCGCCGATCTCGTCGACCAGGTCGGCGACCGTGCGTTCGATGCTCGTCACCGGGAGGCCCCCGACGACCACAACGTCGCGGGAATCCAGCTGGCGCCGGCTGTAGACAATGTCGGTTCGTTGCGTTTGGCGTCGCTCGCTGGTGATCAGACGGTACGGGACTGGATTGATATCGCCGCACTCATGAACAGCTGCCGCGGCCGCCCCGCCCACCACAACTCGCGGGGTACTCACCCGCTCCCACGCCAGCATTATGGGTTCGGTCGACATCCAGGCAGCGCGCAGGTCATCCAGAGGAGCGACCGGCACTCCCCCGAGCCGATACACGCCGTGGGCGAGCCGCTCGAGCCGCCCATCTCGTTCCCGATGCGAGAGATTGGCGCGACTCACACCCCGCGCCCGCGCCTGAGCCGTGGTGAATAGACCCCACTGGCCGGCAGCCAGTTCCTCAAGGATCGGTTCAACAACAACGCTCATACTTGAAAAGTATAACCACAGTACGCTTTTCAAGCAATTGTGTTCTCGAAAAGCGGACCTGAAGGCGAATCCCGTGCGGGCGGGGTCTACGCGATACGGCGGCCCCAAGGTGGAGTCGGTGCAATGGTTGTCGATTTCCGTCCTCGGCTGCACAAATTCCGCACTCGCATGCACAGCTCATTCACGCCAACACGGGCTTGGCTCTGTGCCCATGAGGGTCCCTCATACGGGCGTCTTTGAAGGGCGCGACCCGGAGGGTGCGAGGGTGGCCCTCCGATACGGTTGGCCTGTGACTACTGGAACAGGTTCGTTCGCCCGACCGCGCTTGCTGCATGTCGCACCTCTCTCAGTGATTGACTTTGTGAGCGCGAGCCTTGGTGGCCAGATAGCTCGGGAAGAACCGGCCACCGATGGTTTTACCCAATCGGTCGCGTCCGTGATCACATCCACGTCCGGTTCGCAGGTATTCGTGAAGGCCGGTCCATTCGGCGACGGCTACGGCGAAGCCGTGAAGGCCGGCGCCGAGTTGGCCGGCGTCATCGGCGATCTCGGGCCCCCGCTCCTTTCCACACTCGACGCGGATGGTTGGAGCGCTGCCGTCTACGAGGTAGTGCCCGGCACGGCGATCCTGGACTGGCGTGAAGAAGACCTCGAACAGCTCAATGGCCTCTCGCACCGCCTCCGGGTGCGTCTGGACCCGAACCCGCTCTCGGATACGGAATCGTATGCCGGTGCGTTCGCGCCGCTTTTGGGCACGTGGGATTCGCTGCTCGATAGCAATAGCCCTGGTGCAACCACTGTCGCGCATGTCTCGGACCTCCGTTTGCCATATGGCTTGTCCGTGGAGATGCTCGCGGAGTTAGAGTCGGATTGGTTTCCTGCACTTGAGCCGGGCACTGCTCTTCAACATGGCGACATTCGTCGAGACAATGTGGTTCGAGAACCCTCAGGCCGACTCTGGCTGGTGGACTGGACCCACCGCTGGCTAGCGCCGGGCTGGGCCGATTGGGTCCGGCTGGCGCCAGATGTCGCGGCAAACGGCTTCGACCCCGAGGCAGTACTACGGCATTCTGCCTGGACAGACGCAGACCACCACGGCGTAAACGTGATGCTTGCCGGGCTGGCGGGTCGATGCTGGCGCGATGGGCACCGCCCTGACGTCCCGGGTCTGCCTCAGCTTCGACCGATGCAGCTGCTCCAGGGAGACATGGCAATGCGGTGGCTTGCCGCACGAAACCGGTGAACCGAGATGTTGATTTGAAGGACCGCCCGGTGCCTGGTGGTCTTTCTCCCCTGGCATCCGGGTGAAGCGCCGAGCCTATGCGACCACGGTCAAGGGGCCCTCATCAGGGGTGGGAACCTCAAAGTGATCGAAGTAAGCGGCCGCCAGCTCATCAGGTAGCTGGACGTCATTGGGCTCCTGCCCCGCCCGCGCGCGGACACGAGCCAGGACCACCTTTCGCGGAGTGGCCAGATAGATCGTCTCCGGCTCGACTCCCAGCGGCCGGAGGATGGCGCGGTAGTCCTCGCGCATGCTTCGGGACCAGAAGGAGTAGTCCAGCACCACATCGGTCTGTTTCATCACAAGGTCGAGAAGTATCTGGCGCAGGTGGCTTTCGATCTCGAGCCGGACTTCCTCGGCCAAGGGTTGGGATTGAATACCCCGCCGCCAGGCTTCCTCGTCGAAGGACAGCCGCGCCATGCCGCCAGACTCAAGCTCGCGTGCAACCGTGGACTTGCCTGAACCGGCTGGGCCACACATGAAGACGACACGGGTCATGCCGACGATCCTATGTTGCCCAACCCATTTAGGGGTTCGGCACCCGCGCGTGGGTCATGCCGCCCCAGCTGGTGGGCTGTCCGTAGGCTCATCTCATGGATGAACACTTGACGCATCATGTGTCGTGCGGATTGCTCGTACGCGCGGGGCGGGTGTTTCTCGTGCATCGATCACCGTCGAAGGCCTGGTATCCCAATGTGTGGGACCTCCCGGGAGGTCATCTCGAACCTGACGAGAATGTTCGCCAAGCTCTTGTGCGTGAGCTTCGAGAAGAGTTGAGCGTGGAGATCGCTCCACCTGGCGGAAACGCGCTATTTACGCGTCAAGAAGCTGGCCTCTTCCTGGAGGTCTGGAGGGTTGAGGAGTGGGACGGTGACATCATCAATGCCACGCCGGATGAACACGATGCCTTCGGTTGGTTCAGTTTGGACGAGGCAATATCTCTGGACCTAGCTGATGGTGACTACCCAGCGCTCTTCAAGCAGGTGCTGAGCTGATTCCTGTTCGGTAGGGGTTCCCTTCGTCAAGCTAATCTCGGAGTCATGTTGAAGACTTTTGTTCGACAAGCGAGGGCCGACGATCTGGAACTTCTTGAAGCGATCGAGAATGAAGCTGACGAGCTGTTCGCGACCGTGTTCTCGATAGACAGCTGGCGGCCTGCTCCGTCTTATTCGAAGCCATCACCGCAGAATGGCTTCATCCTCGTAGCCAGCGACAGTCCAGGATCGGATGCGATCGGGTTTGCCCACGTCCTCGAAGTCCTGGGCAGCGGTCATCTCGAGCAGCTATCGGTCAGGCCGTCAGCGGCGCACCGCGGGCACGGGCGTGCGCTCGTCGAAGCAGTCAAGAGCGAATCAAGACTACGCGGATGCAAACGGGTCACCCTGCGAACGTTCGCGGACGTTCCATGGAACGCCCCCTTCTACTTGAGCTGTGGTTTTATCGAGCGTGGTCCCGATTCTGATTTTCTTCGAGATCTGTTAGTTGCGGAGCAACAGCGAGGACTTGGGTACGGCCGGCGTGTTCAAATGAACTTCGACCTGACTGATGAGTTGCCCCGATAACTGTTCCCCTTGGATAGACATCGGATCGCAACGGCGCCGGCGCCGGCAGTGCGGTATGCCAGCATGGAGGATGACTTTCTTGCGACGCTCCGTTCAGAGTGAGGGTGTCACGATCAGCTATCTTGATTCGGGTCGCGTGGGGTCGACTGTTGTTATCCTTCACGGACTCGCTGGCAGTGCCACCGAATTCATTCCGACTGCCGAATCGCTTTCCGATTTTCGGGTGCTCCTCGTCGACCAACGTGGGCATGGGTACAGTACCCGCGTTCCCGCAGACACCTCCCGCGCTGCCTTCGTCGCCGACGTCGTGCGAGTCATTGAGGTGGAGGTCGACGGTGGTGTGTCTCTAGTGGGTCAGTCGATGGGCGCGCATACGGCAATGATGGTCGCCGCTGCTCGACCGGACCTCGTGGAACGCCTCGTTTTACTCGAAAGCGGAGCGGGGTCAGGCAACCCGGCCGAGAACGCCGCGATGGGCGACCATCTTCGATCGTGGCCGCTCCCGTTCGTCGATAAGACCGCCGCGCGCGAGTACTTGGGCAATGGGCCGCTCGAGCAAGCATGGATTGCCGACTTGGAGCATCGACACGACGGCCTCTACCCTCGGTTCGATCCAGAAGTGATGGTCCAAACCCTCGACGCGGTTGCCGTCCCGAGATGGAAGGAATGGGAGAGCGTCTCGGCCCCGGCGCTTGTCGTCTACGCCAGCGCTGGCATTTTTTGCAAGGAAGACAAGGCAGAGTTCGTGGGCCGGGGCCAACGAGCCCAGCTCATCGAGATCCCCGATGCCTCCCATGACGCGCATCTGGACGCGTTCGACCGTTGGATTGAGATCCTGCATGCGTTCCTACGCCAGGATCAGCCACGCTGAGATTCAGCCCGTCACGGGTTCCCAAAGGGCACTCCCCGAGGTCACGGCACCTAACCGAATTGATCCTGAGGGCCGAGTTGACCGGGGGTTCGATTGCAGTGACGTCTAGTCGAGACCGATGGTTTCGGACCGGAGGATCGACATCGTGAGGGCGTCGACGTATTCGCCGTCGAATTTATGAGCATCTCGTCGCCTGCCTTCAAGAGTGAAGCCTGCTCGTTCGTAGACGTGCTGTGCGCGGGGATTGAAAGCGAAGACCTCGAGCTCGATGCGACGCAAACTCGTGGTTCGGAATGCATGCTGGATGATTAACCGCGTCGCTGCGGTGCCAAGGCCGCGATCGCGTCCGGCAGGGCCGATGAGAATTCGAAAACTGCAGCCGTCATTCTCCAGGCTGAGTTCGTTCAGGACCGCTTCACCCACACACGTGGTCGATGCCTGGTCGATGATGGCGAGGTCCAACCGGTCCGATTGCCCGGATCTGGTCTCGTACCAATGACGTGTTGCCTGGTCGAGTGTTGCACTTCGTCCGTGCGCCTCAGCGGAGGTGTGAACGCTACCCGTGAGTGTGAGCACTTCGGGGTCCGCGAGGATGCTGCCCATCTCGTCGATGTCTCGCGGCTCGAACGGTCGCAGGAGGATGCCCCCGCCGGCGAGGGTGGGCTTCACTGCGAATGGGCCGAGGAGAACCATTCGCCCATCATGCACGACCGCGGCCGTCATCTGGTTCTCTGCGGGCGAGTGTTCTGGCGGTGAGGGCCGCCCCGATGACGCTGAGGGCAGCAAAGACAAGGACCAAGAATTCTCGGTTCGACGACTCGAAAACAAACCCGGCAGTAACAGCTCCTACTGCCCCGCCGAGAAGACTGCTGATTTGCACTCTGCTGAGGGATCGACCGATTGTTGCGTCGTTGGAGCCCTCGGTGGCCGCGGCCTGCTGGAGGGGCACAACGATTGCCCAGCCGATGGCCGCGAGGATCCACAGGATCGCCAACATCGCGGGACTGCTCGCTTGCAGGACCAGGACAGCGAAGAGCCCGCTGGAGGCGCCGGCGACGATGAGCATGCGATTGCGTCCGAATCGGATGACCGCTCGATTCAGGAACCGGGGCAAAACGCTCATGGCAATCGCTCCCGGGAGGAACACCAGTGCGGCACCGCCTGCTCCCAAGTCGAAGTGTCGCTGAAGCTGCAGGAGCAGCAACAAGGAAACACCCGACTCGGCGAGCACCATGGCGGCTACGGCAGTAAGTAGGGGAAGCTGCGCGAGCAGCTGATTAGATGCATACCCAGTCTGCTTGGTGAGAGAGCCGGTTTGCGGCGCCGGCAGTTTGGTGAGGTAGACCGCGGCCACCAGAGCCGAGGCTGCCAGCGCATAGAACAGTACGGTGTAGTCCGTGTAGGCGAGCAGGAAGATGGCCGGCGTGAAGATGACCCAGTTCCCGGCCTGCTGGGCTGAGAAGAGATCGACGAATCCCGCGGGTTCCAGGCGGAGCCGGCGCCCCACGACAGTGGAAACGGATACCCATATGAGTGCAGTGGCGACGCCGGACAGGGCGGCGAAGAAGAATGCCGAGGCGAGTGTCGCTGTTGCGTACCCCGCACAGGCTGCCGCGTAGAGCAGGGCCCCTGCGGCGGCGATGGTGTCGGGTGCGTGGCGGTCGACCAGGAGTCCGACCACGAAGCGAGTGATCACGGATGCGACGAGGGCGGTGGCGACCAGGAGGCCGGTTTGAGCGGCTGTCGCGTTCAGGACTACACCCAGATAGAGAGGGAGTGCGAATTCCAGGATCGCGGCGGCACCGCTGATCAGCGTCACGCCGCGCAGGAATCCACGTGAGGATGCGACTTCGCGAGGCGCCGCCTCGCCGGTCGAGGCCAGGGATTCCCGTGGAGCGCTCATTAGGGGATCTCCGTCAGTGTTTTCTCGATCGTGGCGATGCGGTTTTCGATGCGCGCGAGCTGTTCGAGAAGCCGCTGGTTTCCCTCTGCTGCGTCTCGAAGGAGGTTCAGATGCTCCTCGGACGGGGTCGCGGCTTCAGCTACCGCCCGTTTGGTCCGATTCCGGTCACTCACGATCGAGTAGACAACTCCGCCGACGATCGCGACGATCGGGATGAGCAGAATCCAGTCAATGTCCATGGCGCTATTCCTTCTTTTCAGTTGTGTCGGATGCCGAATCGGCCCGTGGCTCTTCGAAGGCCGCGAGAATCGTGGCGATGTCGACGGTGAGCGAGAAGGGCTGGAGAAGAACAAACTTCATCGCCGTTCCCGACGCTGACAACTCGAGTTGGGTCGTGATGAAACCAGCAGCTTCGAGCTTCGCCACGTGCATGTAAAGAAGCGCACGCGACATCTGGACTGTGCGAGCCAGTTCACTCATGTGCAGAGGCCCGTCGGCTAGAGACGCCAAGATGTGTAGCCGTTGCACGCTGCCGACAGCCTGCAATGTCGCCGTCAATTGCTCGATATTCACGTCGACCACCCCCCCTGTAATAAATAAGTTACGGGTGCACGGAATTAGTTGCAAGCATCTGTGACAATTCGAGTGAGGTGTCGGTGGGCAACAACGCTGCGATGTTCACGAGGGACGTGCGGAGGCAAACCCTCCCCGGAACTCGACTCAGAGGCGACATTCAGAAACCCGCATGCTCGCAGCGGGCTTGTGTCTAAGCTGAGCCCATGCACGTATCGCTGCGATTTCTTCGCCCCCGACCGGTTACCGGTCGCATGGGCTTAGTCGTACGCGCTTAGGTCCAGCGACAGATCGGTCGGGGTCGGCTTCCCCTTTCCGATCTCATCAAAGGACCAAACCATGACGTCATATCTCTCCGCGACGGAACTCACCGACGCGCTCAACCTTCGAGACCTCTCCAACCCAGACCAGGGTCACCACGCGATGCAAACGCTGCTCGGCGACGTCGCTGCCTCTCTCGCCGGCCACTGGGGTATCCCGGCCGAAACCATCCGGCACAGCCCGCTCGTGGCCGTCGCCGACAACTACGACAAGCTCGGATTCGACCCGGCATCCGTCACGAGAGACCAGCGGTACTCGCGCTATGTGAGCCCCACGGTGATGCTGCGAAGCCATACCTCGGCCTCGATTCCCACCCTGCTGCGCGCATTGCCGCGGCAGGCCGACTGCGACCGGTTGCTCGTGCTGCCCGGCCTGGTCTATCGCCGCGACGCCATCGACCGCACCCACGTGGGGGCCCCGCACCAGGTCGATCTCTGGCTGGTAAATTCCACCACGACGCTCAATGCCGCAGACCTGCAGTCGATGATCGGAACTCTGGTGGAGGCGGTGCTGCCGGGTGCCGTGTGGCGCGCCGTTCCCGCCGTGCATCCGTACACAGTCCAAGGTTGTCAGGTCGATGTGTTGGTCGATGCTGAGTGGCTCGAGCTGGCCGAATGCGGCTTGATCGCACCGCACATCCTCATCGCCGCCGGCCTGGACCCAGACGCCTGGTCCGGGCTTGCTCTGGGCATGGGACTGGACAGGGCGTTGATGCTGAGAAAAGGCATCCCGGATATTCGGCTGCTGCGGGCAACTGATCCGCGGATCGGACAGCAAATGCTCAACCTGTCCCCCTGGCAGGCGGTTTCGGTCATGCCACCGATCCGCCGCGACATCTCGATCGTCGTTGACTCGGATGCCGACGCTGAGACCTTGGGCGATCGTGCCCGAGCAGCTTTGGGTGATCGCATCGACGACCTCGAATCAGTGGAAGTCCTGAACGTCACCACGCACGCGGACCTCCCCCGCGGCGCACAGGACAGACTCCAACTGAGGCCAGATCAGGCGAACGCACTCGTCCGCCTCACACTCCGGCCACTCTCCAAGACGCTAACCGACCCCGAAGCGAACGTCATTCGCGACGACATCTACAGGGCGTTGCACGAGGGTCCCGTCCTCGAACTGATCGGATAGAACGCGCGATCGAATCTCTGTTGCGCGCAGATTTGCGCGCAACAGAGAGAGGCGGTCGCAACGCAAGCTTCCCGATCTTCTATGTTCGCTGAGGGTTCCCAAACGCCACTCCCCCAAGACTTCGGAACCTACGCGAGTTGGCGCTGAATCTGTGGCCGTCGAGATCCGGCTTGCGGGGCGACCTCTCGCTCAACGTCGGTGCGATTGGGAACAATGGATTTGATCATGACTTTTGAATCGACGCCAGATCCTCGCCGCCTTTCGCTTTCACCCCTAACTCCTGCTGATCTCGAATTGGTCTTCCAGGTGTTCAGCGACCCTGATACCTGGCAGCACCTACCCGTTGGGCGTCACAAGACTCGAGAGGAGTCCAAAACCATCGTCGATGCCTCCATGTCGAGCATGCGAGAACACAAGATCGGTCAGTGGGCGGTTCGCGTCGCCGATCAGGGAGCAGACGATGCACTGACAGCTGGCACCTTCATCGGTACGGGCGGAGTCAACATGACTCCCGCGCTCGTCTGGAACCTCGGGTACCGCCTCTCCCCTGCGGCCTGGGGACGAGGTTACGCAACGGAAATCGCTCTTGCTGCAGTCGCTGGTGCTCGAATTCACAACGACTCAGTTCCGATCACAGCCCGAGTGCTCTCCAACAACCCTGCCTCTGCGCGAGTGGCTGTCCGGGCCGGTCTGCGAAAGGTATGGGAAGGGCCATCAACAACAGGAGCCGCGGCCGGCATCTCTCGGGAAATCTTCTCCGATCGGGATCTCGGCGACGACGCCCTGCATTCGCTGATCGAAGCCGGTTGACGTTCGTTTCGGCGCGCAACGTGCGCATTGGGCAATACGCTCAACGACATGGATATGCGCCAGCTCACCGATGACGACCTGGAACTCATTGCGAGAGCGGAGGAAGCCATTGATGCCAACGCTGACGTTGAAGGTGGCGTGCACACAGTCGGAGCTGCTGTTCGGGATGCCACGGGACGGATTCACGTGGGCGTCAACGTTTATCACTTCACGGGTGGTCCCTGCGCTGAGCTCGTCGCGCTGGGAACGGCGCGAACTTCCGGAGCACGCGAGCTGACGACAATTGTGGCCGTGGGCGACAGCGGTCGCGGCGTGAAAGCCCCGTGTGGTCGCGATCGTCAGGTTCTTGCCGATTACCACCCCAACATGCGAGTCCTTGTTCCCACTCCGGTAGGCGTCCGTAACGTCTCAATCGCCGACTTGCTGCCATTGGGCTTCGATTGGCTAGCCGAGGAGAAAGCGGCCGCTGACAGGGCAGCGAGTTCGATCGTTGGGTAGCTCGATGGTCGGTCACCACGGGACGGCCGGGTGCCTCTCGAGCAGATAACTTGCCCTGGCAGGAATGCTATTCAAGGTTGGGCCACCGGCGTCGGTGCGGAGCCTACGGTAACGTGGCCGCCCACGCTCGGCCTTCGGCGTCAGCCCGCCTCCGGAGCTCAACCCAAGACGGCGCCGACGACGCGACAATAGCCAAGTCTTCATCGATCGCTGTGAGGGCTGCTTGCACGAACCCGGAGCCCAAAGCCGCACCGCTGTCGTTGAGATCAGCATCCGGATTAGCCTGCCAGAACGCGTAATCCGCCGCCTCATACAGCTGCGTGGCCGCCCAGACAGCCTGTTGCGGGTCGTCCGTTCGCCACACGCCCATCGCGTAGGCGACAGCTGCCGCAGCGTTCTGCGCGTATGCCGACTCCCGAACTCACCCGTCATCATCTTCGTCCGGGACCATCGACGTCGCTTCAGCTTCCATCCGCTGCACCTCGCCCATCGGTGTTGCAGCGAGGTCCCATCCTGCCGCCACGATCTCCGCCAGCCGCTCAGAGAGCGCCGGGGCTCCAACCGCCGGCGCGTAGCGCTCGAACAGAGGGAACAGTCGTTGGGCGCAGGACACGGCGAACACGGTTTTTGCCCGTCGGTCCAACAGCTCCAACTTGGCCAGCAACGCGTGCTCATCGTACGTTCGCATCAGATCCCCCTTCATTGGCGCCCGTTGGCCGTTCGTCTCGCTTGCGTCGGAGCGCCATCTGGGCTCGCGACAGTTGGAGTCTCACCGGCTCGTGCGGCCGTGCCCTGGCCGGCGTAGGCCGAGCACAATTAGGATGATGCCGACGATGGCGATGATGAGCCCGATGGAAAGCCACGTGCGGCTGCCTGTCATGAAACTTCCCGGGATCAGATTCATGCCCTGCCCGGCCCACACTCCACCAAGGATCAGAGCGATCACGCCGACGGTGATCAGGGCGATGCGCCCATTGCGGCTAGTCACGTCTCCCAACGTACCCTCGACCGTCTGACCCGTCGCCCGGTAGAGGTTCCAATGTGGCGGTCCCAACGGGGTCGGTGCGGGCAGTCGCCCGTTCAGTTCGACTTTCGCCAGCGCCTATCCGCGTGATGCTGCTGGCTTGGATGCTCTACGAAGGTTTCGTGCCGAGGGCCAGAGCAGCGCGAGAGCGCCGATGAATGACGCGACGACGCCTACCCCCTGAACAACGAGGATAGGGCTCAGGCCGAAGTCGAAATGGTGCGCGCGGAGGAGGTCGGTCAGGAAGAGGCCGACAAGGACGAGGACGAACGCTCCGGCCACACGGCCAGCGTCGCTGGCGGAGCGCAGCGGCGATGAGGCCGCCAGGCTGAGCCCGGCGAAGATCACCACAGCTGGGACGCTCGGGCCGAGCCATGAATGAACCGATGACAAGATCCCGATCAAGATGATGGCCGGCACGCTGAGTAGGGCGATGAAACGGGCGGTTCTACCGCGGGAGAACAGCGCGAGGATGAGAGCAACCACGAGCATTCCGCCGACGATGACGGACGGGTTGGAGAACGGTCCGAACGTACCCGAATAGGTGATGCTGGGTGCCCATGTGATGACACCCAGGTACCAAACAGAGAAGACGACCGAGAGGACAAGTGCGCCCAGGCCGACTCGGCTGAGGCGTTCTGGAGCGATGAAGCGTTCATACAGACCGGCGGCGATTAGAGCGAGACGACTCGACAGGGTGGGGCCGACGCGGCCTTCCGCATCATCCTCATCCATCAGCACGGCGACGATGGCCTCTTCGTTCCGTTCCCGCCATGCGGGCGGATACCAGCGGACGAGTTTGCGGTACTGCGAGTCCCGAGTGTCGTTCATGGTCAGTCCTTCGTGGGTGAAGTGAGTCGTGAAGAGGATTGGAGTGAAAGGGCCAGATTGGCGTTGGTTGAGGGCTTAGCTGTCATGTCCCTCGAGGCGTGGGCAATACGGATCGACATTGACGGCGGGAGGTCGACGTCGCCAGGGCCCGTCAAAACGCTGCCAGCGGAGACACTGCTCGACGCGCCTGCAGGCCGGACCGCGCCTGGTGAGCATTTGCCTCCAACCGGGCGACTTCGGCCTCGAGCTCTGCAGCCCCCTTGTCGGTCAGCCGGAAGTAGCGACGCAGGCGACCGTCGACGACTTCATCGCCGTCCAGCGCCACCCAGCCTTGCTGTCCGAGCCGTTCGAGGGCTGCGTACAAAGTGGCGACCTTGAGGTTGAAACGACCGCCGGACAGCTCTCGGGCCTCTTCCATCAACGCATACCCGTGGCGCCGACCGCCGGTCAGCACAGTCAGGACCCAGAAGGTCGGTTCACGCATTTCGGAGGCCATGGCATCAACATAGTCTTCTGTCTGGAGTATTATAACGATTTGGATAAACGACCAAGCTGCTCCGGCACTTGATCCTTCCGGAGCAGGTGCCTAGGCACCCCAATCTCGACGGCGCACGGACGAGGGCCATGATGCATGCCTTCCCGTAAAGGGTTCCCGTCTCGCTTGCGCGAACCAGGCAGGGGCTCGAACCGACTTGGGTGCAATGTACTCATCACCGGCCGAAACGCTAGCATCTCCGACTTGCGCCTAGCATTCAGGTGTGGCCTCTCTCCAGTTTGACCCCGCGCGATTGCGAGTGGAACGTGCCAAGGAGCATTCTGCGGAAATGGCGCGCGTGTGGAACAGATTCCTGGAGCCTCACCCCTTCGAATTTGACCTGCGCCGGATGTCGGCCAGGGAGTACGAGATGCGGGTCCTTCTCGAATCGCCCATACCGCCCGCGCTCTCGCTACTCTTCGGGGAATGGCTCTACAACCTTCGGAGCGCTCTGGATTATGTCGTCTGGGCTGCTGCCGTGCATACGTCACGAAAGTATCCCCCGCCTGGCGAATCAGCCCTGCAATACCCGATCTACGATGACGAGTCATCTTGGAAGCGAAATCTGTACAGGTTGGCGCCGCTAGCGGAGCATCACCGCGAGATGCTCCTCACCATGCAGCCCTTCAACTCCGACCCGGACGGCAACTACTTGGGCTGGCTCAATCGACTAGCGCGGATCGACAGGCACCGGACACTAGCCGTATCTACCGCAAGAGTCGCGGAGGCCGAGCCCGTCGTCGGAGTGCCACGTGATGCTGAACCTCGATTCAGATGGGGTGAGCGGTCCCTCCGAAACGGTGTGTGCCGCCTTGGACGCCTCACATTCGACCGTGACGTTGAGCCCGAAGAGTTGCACTTCAATCCGCGCGTCGGCATCGATCCGGAAATTGACGAATGGTCCAAGTCGCCGTTTTGGAGCAGGATCCGCTTTTCCGAAAGACTTCGCATGATCGAGCTGTTCGTGGCCGTCGAGATCACAATCTACGAGTTTGATACGACAGGAGACTCAGAAGATCTCGAACGGCTGACGGAGACATTTCGGAACGAAGTGCTGACGCGTCGCGCATCTCAAGTTGACAGTCCGATCGAGCGCCTCGACAACCCAGAACTGCAATGGAGTGATCTAGTATTCGGTCGTGAAAGCAACCGTGGTCGGCTGCTTGGCCATGACTTCCCATCGCAGGGGAGCCACTCCGTGCGCTGATCTTGCACTCTTCCCAGAGGGCCTGCCCGCCGAGGTGTCGGCACCTGACCGAATCGACCCTGAGATCCGCGTTGATTGGGGGTTCCCAAATGGACAGCGGATCCCTACGTGCCAGGTGAGTTGAGGGCGGATCGCCTGTGACGATTGACACCTGGCGTGCGTTGGGTCAGAGCCTAGACGCCCAATTCGATCCACCTCTGCGGTTCTGATGCCGTTCGCTGAAGCTGCAAAAGAACCCGGTATTCAGAGCCGAGCTCCGCCGAGACTCGTTGTGCGAGAGCACGTCCCATCTCGTTGTAGCGCATGGAGTTCTCGTTACTGTCCCACTCGTCGTCATAGTGCTTGTGGTAGAACCTGGTCCATTCCAGAAGCTCCAGCTCAAGAGCACCAGAGATCGGCTGCCGGCTTCGATCATCAGCAATCGCGTTGCCAAACCACAGTGGCCACTTCATCGGTCCATCGTTGAGAAGGCGAACGGTCGTGCGGTCGGACGAGCGGTTCAAGAGGGACCTCTGTTCAACAGCCTGGATTGGTCGACAGGTAGCCAGTGATCAGCCTGTCGTTCGTCAGGGACCCAGAGTATGTCGGATAGAACGTGTGGACGTACTGCTGCGTACCTACCTCAGGTCGTCCCAGGGACCCGTAAACACCACCGAGCGGTCAGGTCTCCAACTCGAGGCGTTCGGTGCGTCGTTCAGCGTTCCTCGAGTCGTTCCGAATCAATGTTCAGGTTTAACGAGGCAACGCGTTGACATGTGGGGGCAGGAATTAAAGCTCCAAGAAAGGTCTGGTTACCCCAACCGCATCAAACACGTACGGAACCGGAAGCAGCATCAGTATGACGGCAAGGCCGGTGATGTTCAGCCATGTCCACCTCAGGATGATCGAGGCGATCATAGGTATGACCGTGAACGGACCGATGATGATCGGGGTCATAAAGAATCCGAGCGACGCCCAACCCGGGTCCGCCGGGTTCGACTTCAGCAGCTTAGGGATATGGACCGAATAGCTGTAGATGAGGTAGGCGGTTGCAGCTACGGCGACGCCTAGACAGATGTAGCTCCAAACGAATCGCCACCGGGGCACTGGCCGCTTGACACTGGAAGCTGTGGTCATGAGGAACCGTCTCTTGAGGCGCGGAGTCAGACTATACAGGTGAACGGGAAGGAAGGTGAGGACAGGCGTTAGGGCTTCAAGAATCGTTCTCGTTGGCGGCCACCACTTCCACTCGAACGGTTGCACACTCGGACGGGGTATTCCTTCGCTATCGCTGACGAGAATGACGTTGCCGTGGGACAAATCGGCCTCTGGGTTGAACATGAGTGTCACGGACGCGTGAGCGTCGGCTACTGGATTCGACCCTCCGCTCGAAACCGCGGATACGCCGCCGACGCGATCGACGCCGTTGTCGACTGGGCTCGGACTCTCGGGCAACTGCACCGGCTCGAGCTATACGTGGAGCCCTGGAACGAGGGCTCGTGGTGTGCCGCTGAGCGCGCTGGTTTTCAACGCGAGGGCCGGCACGAAAGGAGGTCCGCCCGTCAAGGGTTCCCTTACGTGTGCCGTGTACCGTCGAGTGATGCCAAGCTACGAAAGCTCCGACGGGTCAGCACTTCACTACGATGACGTGCGACGCAAGGGCAGCGATGGCGACAATTGCCCGGTTATTCTCCTTGCAGGAGGAGCTGCCCGCCACCCCAGCTACCTTGGTGATCTGGCCGGCCTCAGCGATCGGCACCGCCTCATCGTGCCCCACCTACGAGGTGTCGGACGCACGGCCGCGCCGGACACGGAAGAGCGGGGGTCGTTCTGGACTCAAGCCGACGACATCGAGCACCTGCGTGTTCATCTCGGCCTCGATCGCGTCGTTCTGGTGGCTCACTCGGCGGGAACGAGATTGGCCATTGCCTACGCGGCGCAGTTCGCGCTCCGCGTTGCCAGGTTGGTGCTGATCACTCCTCCGGCGGCTTATCTCGTCGATGAGCCATCCGATGCTCGCACGCTCAGCGAGAAGCGGCGCGGGGATTCGATTTTCGACGCCGCTTTCGCAGCTTTGGAAGCGGGGCCCCAGACGGTTGACGATGACGGGTTCAACGCCTGGCAACAGGAGTCAGCGCCGGCCGGATACTCAACCTGGGGCGCAACAGAGCGATCCCATGCGACCATGGGGCGTTGGAGCCTGCCCGCTACGAAGGCGTATTTCAGTGTCCCCCCACCGCGCGACCTCCCGGCGCGGCTGGGGCAGGTACTGGCCCCCGTGTTGGTGATTGCCGGAGCCGAGGACTGCCTCACCGGATTAGCGCCGGTGACCGCGCTGGCACGCCTCTTTCCCACAGGTGAATGCGTGGTCATCGACGGGAGCGGGCACTACCCGTGGGTCGAACAGCCGGCTGCCTTCCGGGGAGCGATCGACGCGTTCCTCGAGCAGCCGTCCAAATCGGCGACGACGAGTGCCTGATTGCCCGGACAGGGGTTCCCTTTCGGCGACGCTGGACCTAATGGTCCTTGATGCGGAGGTTCTCGCTTGCCTTGCTCCAGCCCGCTCGATTGGGCATGCCATCCTGAACAACCATGACTTCAAAACCTGGCGACTTCATGGTCGTCATATTCGAGCCGCATCCTCCTTGCCAGTCAGTGGCCGTCCTGTATACGAGCAGGCAGACCGGGTATTCGCGGCCTCGTGCCAAGTACAGCCGCGTGTCGTCAACGGCACTGACAAACCTCAGGCTGTCGATGTCGAAATCGTCCAATGCGTAATCAGGAAGGCCACTTGGGATGGCATCCTCAGCGCTGGCCGTTCTACTCAGGTCGGAGAAGCCATCGGCAGGTGAACAGCCCATCAGGGTGAATACCGTGGCCGACACGGCGAGCAACCACACAAACGTCCACTTGTCGGCCATTTCTCTCCCCCAATGGATGCAAACCTATCGGTTTTCGAAATCGGACCACAAGGGGTTCCCGTTGCGCGCAGTCGCAGCCGGTCCAAGGCGATGCCAGCGCCTGCCCCTGCTCGAGATCACGCCTGGATGCCACGGCACAAACCCACGGGGACAGCTGAGCGCTGCTTGCCGACGTCACGCGGCCGACGTACCGAACCAGCCCTCGTGCGGAAGTTGCCGGGTGTTCACCTGGAAAGGCCTGCGGTGCCGACCGGCCACCCGAGAGGATCGAGACATGCCGATGAATCGATAATTCCGATTCGCGGTCGATCCGAGGAGTCTCGATGAAACGCCCGTCCCCCGCCCTGCTACTTGTCGGTGCACTTGTTGTTGTGGCGACTCAACTGACGGTCACCCAGGCCTTCGCCTCCCCGCCGGACCCGCCGGCGCTCAGCACGATCAACAGCGAGCTGGCCGCGATCCCCACCAAGGTTGAGACGGGTTCGGCCGGGTACTCCCGAGACCTTTTCCCGCACTGGTCCACGCAGTCCGGTAGCTGCGACACGCGAGAGATCGTTCTCCAGCGGGATGGTGTCGACGTCGTGACCAGCTCGACGTGTTCAGCGACCTCGGGCAGCTGGTATTCCGTCTATGACGGCGCCTGGAACTACGCGTCGTCGGATGTTGACATCGACCACGTCGTCGCACTGTCTGAGGCGTGGGGCTCCGGAGCGTCAACGTGGACGTCGAGCAAGCGCCAGCAGTTCGCCAACAGTCTTAGCGACGGCCAACTGATCGCGGTCACCGACAACGTCAACGCGTCGAAATCCGACCGGGACGCGGCGGAGTGGCAGCCTCCGCTGGCCTCGTACCGCTGCACCTATGCCAAGCACGTCGTGCACGTGAAATACGGATGGGGCCTGTCAATGGACTCCGCGGAGAAGGCCGCGATTAACACCATGCTGGCCACCTGCTGACGGTGCCACCAACTCATTTCGCTGCAATCGGTCGACCGCGAGACATCCCTTCGAGGCCATTTTTCCGATAGTCGCAGTCGGTAGATCTAGTGCTCTGACCCCCGTCGAACAGCCCCGTTTTGCGCTGACAAATCGTGGATTAATGATTAATTTCTGTCGGGCACGTTCTAAAAAGACGTGGCGAACACTTCAGTTACAGCTCCACATCGTCCGGTGGCATCGACGTCGGCACGATCCAGGCAGCTTTGTCTTTGCGTCGGTGGAGGTGTCCTTGTTCGGGGTCGCAGTCGCGGAAGGGCCCGTTGCTTTTGTCGAAGATCACTGCGGCGTGGCGGTCCCAGTGGTTGATCCACCAGGACGACACGGCGCCGGCGTCACCGTCCATGACGCTGGCGTCGGCTTGCATGCTGGCTTGCCAGAGGGCCTTGAACCTGGCGACTACCTCGGGGTGTAGCCACCATTGGGTGCACCACGGTGTTGGTTTGGTGCCGACGACCTCGACGGTGGCGAGGTGACCGGTGAGCCAGTCGAGGAACATTTGGCGGACGTCGACCGCGTCCTCTTCAGGGCCGGTCGAGTCGTACTCGTCGTACTCAGCCATGGGCTGCTACCTCCGCTGCAGTGGTGTTGTCGGGCACCACGATCGGCGTGGGGTTCGGCGTCCTGGTCGGGATGGTGCGGTTGATGGTGGTGGTGAGGGTTTTGTCGCGGAACCAGGGGACGGTGTTGACCATGACGGGTCGGCATTTGGAGCTAAAGACGATGGCGCGCCATTCGGGGAGGGATCCGAGGTCGGCGATGTCGAGGGTGTTGACCTTGCGGGTGTTGGTGGAGGTGGATTGGTGGCCGTCTTTGGCGGTGGAGCTGCCGTAGGTGATTTCGTCGTGTTCGCCGATGAGTGCGGCGAGGGAGCGGAGGAAGTCGTCGTCGCCGGATCCGCCGCCGAAGACCCGGGTTGCGGCGGCGTCCCAGAGGGTTTGCCACCCGTCTTTCCCGAAAGCGTCGATTGCTTGGGCGCGGGATTGGAAGTAGGAGTTGAGGATGATGCCCATCGACCCATAGAACGAATACACGGAGGGCAGTTCGGGCCAGCGGACGATGTTTGCGCACCCGTCGAGCTCCATCACGAGCGGCACCGGGAGCCGGCCGCCGTTTCGCTGCGCGGCCGTTTCGGCCGTTGTGCAGATGGTTCGGATGAGGGCGGTGAGGATGGCGCCGCCGGATCCTTCACCGTCTTTGGAGAGGAGGACGAGGGTGTCGGTGCTGGTGATGAACGCGGCCGGGTCGAATCGGCGGATGCCGGCCCGGTCGGTCCAGGCGAGGAGGTCGTCGTCGGCGAGGGCGGACGCCATGCGCTGCGCGGTGGCGTAGACGCTGCCTTTGGTTTTGTCGGGCCAGCTCAGGATGCCCTCGATCGTGGAGGAGGGCCCGGTTTTTCCGTGGCGGGCGAGGATCTGCTGCACGTCGTACCCCTCGGCGCGGGCGATCCAAGCGAACACCTGGGACAGGGGTTCGTGCTCGAGGGCGGCCGCGTAGAAGAAGTACGCGAGCATGTCCCGCCCGGCCGTATCGAACTGGGAATCGCCGCCGCGGTCGGAGGCCTTCCGGGTGGACGCTTCGAAGATCGCGGCGAGTTCCCGGGCGTCGGCGGCGCTTCGGATGTAGTCGAGCGGGTTGAACACGAAGTCGGGCTGCGGGTCGAGGCGGTAGATGCGGTTGGGGTCGAAGATGAACGCTTGCCCGTGGCTGGCACGGCCGGCGAGGGTTTCGCGGACGCCGTCGACTTTGTTGGAGGTCATGATGGCCGCGCCGGGGGCTTCGAGCATGTGCCGAATGACCAGGGCGGAGGTTTTCCCGCGGCCGGTGCCGAATACGTACACGCCCAGGTCCCGCCACCCCTGATACACCCACCGGTTCCCGCGTCCGACGAGGCGGCCGACCCGCTCCCCCGCCGGCAGATTCACCGCGGCCGGGTGCAGCTGAGCCGCTTCCTTCGCCCGCAGCTTCTCCCGCAGCACCGCGGATTGCCGGGTCGTGGCCATGTGCCGCAGCGCCGCGTTGTTGCGCTTGGTCGACGCCCATTGGGCCTGCTTGGCCAGGATGAACGCGAACAGGCCCACGGCCAGGACCAGGGCAACCACGCTCGTCCAGGTTGCGGCCGGCGGCCACGGTGCGTCCCGGAAGAGGAAGTCCCCCGCCAGGGCGGCGGGGTTCCACGGATAGGTCGTGCCGGTGGGGGTGATCATCGCGCCGACGTGCACGGCCACGAGCAATGCCAGGGCGGCGAGGAGGGCGAGGAGACCGGTCATGATGCGGGCTTTCCAGTCGATCACAGGGTTCTCCTTGCCCCCGAGAAAACGGGTGCCTGTCTCGTTGTCGAGGTGGCGCGGTGTGCCCGGGTGTGGGGCATTAGTTGCTGAGTTTCATGGGGTCGGTGGTGTTCGGGTTGACGGCGATGTGGACGTGGTTGCAGTCGTCCTTGAATTGCTTCATCGACAGGTCCAGGCTCACGCCGGCGTCGGCGCGGCACTGGTTCTGGCCGGCGCCGGACCCGGCCGGCATGACCGGGCTGAGCGCCTTCAAGAGCTTCAGGGCGTTCGCGTCGGAGCCGGTAGTGGGCATCCGGTCGAAGGAGTAGAAGTCGACGGCGTGGCCGCCGCCGTTCGCGGAGTGCGGAGAGGAGAGGCCTGAGCCAAGGATTTGGCCGGTGCAGGCCCGGTTGATGTCGGAGATCCCGACCGCGTCGAACATGTTCGTGGCTATCGTGATGACTTGCAGGATGCGGGTGTCGATGCCGCAGTTCGGTCGGGTTTCGCCGTCGGCGATCCACCGGATCTCGCGCAGGTGATCCGGCGACAACCCCGTGATGGCACCCGCGTCGATCTTGACCACGAGGGCCGCAGCCAACGCCCGCGCGTCACTGCCAACGCCGGCCGCGCACGCGGCGTCCCCGGTGGTGAGCGCGGTCACGACCTCTTTCGCCTGGTCGTAGTAGGTCGTGTAGTGGTTCGGGTCGGCGTTGATCTGCACGGCGTGCGCGGCTGCGGTGGGTGTCAGCGTGTCCCAATTTGGGACGGTGACGAGGCGTTGGAAGAAGAATCCGGCGGCTTGGGTGGGGTTCATGCGTTCGGCGAGGGTGCCCCAGGTGTCTCGCTGTTGGAACAGGCCGCGGGAGTCGGGTCCGACGGTGTCGCCGTAGCTGAGGTTGCGGAGCGCAGATTCGCCCATGGCGGTCATGACGGCAATGGTTTGGCCGTGCACGTTGACGCCCGCGGTCGCGCCGGCGTTCATGATCAAAGCAGCATTGACGAGCTGGTCGCCCTGATAACCGGCGACCGGTGCGCGTTCCGCGGCGCCCTGCGGGTTCGCAGCCACTGCTGCGCAGGCCCCGGTGCCGGGGCCGCCGCCGGTGACGAGGAGCAGCCCGGTGAAGAGGACCACGAGCAGGAGCACTGCTGTGGTGCCGAGTATGCCTTTCTGCACGGGTTAGGTGGTGGCATTGCCGGCGGCCATGGCGGAGTCGGTGTTGGTGACTTCCACTTCCCAGTCCGAGCGGATGTGGCGGATGTGGGTTTCTGGGTTGGACCCGTACTTGAATACGCAGTGCCCCGGGTTCAGGCCCATGAGGGTGGCGGCGGTGTCGGGGGCGAAGTTGAAGGTTTCTTGTGCCCAGCGGGCGTCTTCGGGGCGGTCTTGGCGGAATGCGTACACGGTTTGGGCTTCTTGGACGACGGTGTAGCCGGGGCTGTCTGGGGGGATGTCGGTGCCTTTGTGCATGACGAAGACGTTGGAGATGCCGAGGGAGCGGGAGAGTTTCTGGTTGGATTTCACCAGTTGGGCGGAGGGGCCGCCGATCATGTGCCAGCCCTCTTCGTAGATCACGTTCGTCACGAACCCGCGCTCCTCACGCAGGCGCCCCATCAGCCACATGTTCCCGATCGCCATCACCGTTGGGATCGCGGGGCCGGAGTCGGGGAGCTGGGAGATGTCGAAGGTGGTGAGCTTGTGGGAGAGGTCGACTTGTTGGCTGGTTTCGCCGTCGAAGACGCCGGCGTAGGTTTCGAGGAGGTTCTGTAGGCCGAACCGAATCGACAGGCCCGCCTGGTGGAACCGCTCCGACGCCTCCCCCGATAGTCCCTGATCCGTAGGCACTAACCCAAGGAACGGCATCAGGTCCGTGGTGGTCGCGGCCCGTCGGGTGTCCTGGAACTTCTCAAACAGCAGTCGCAGGGCGTACCGGGTGGCTTTCTCTTCCCACTCCGTCGCGGGGGTGTCGCCCCGGGCGATGCGGGCGACAGCGTTGATCAGCAGCATCTGGCCCTGGAGGCCGGTGCCGCGGGCGATGAGGGGGTCCATCAGGTTGAAGCGGGTGCCGGTCCCGTCGGGGTCGAAGCGGAGGGGTTCGGTGCCCATGCGGCGGGTGACGCCGGCGTATTCGCCTTCGCCGCCCTCGTCTTTCCTGTCGAACACCACGGCCCGGTGGTTCTTCAGCAGCAGGGGCCGCATGACCATGACCGTTTTGGTGAACGAGGACTTCCCGGACCCGACGGTGCCGATGATGAGGACGTTGGGTGATGTCAGTTTCCTGGGGGTCGCGTTGTACGCGGTGGGCGCGTCGTGACTGATCATCGTCGACGAGAGCGTGTCGGTACCATTGACGACCCCATCAATCCCGGTCGGCGCACCAATGATGCCCGTGTTCAGGATCTCGGCCTGCCTGGTCGTTGACGGGGCCCCGGCCAGGCGGGGCGCGTACCAACCGCGCGCCGCCGCACCCGAAGACGCCCGCAAAACGGACCCGGGCCGCTCGAACGGCGGCACATCCACAGGCCGCCGCGACGACACAGGGGTGCCAGAAACCGCAGCGGCAGAACCCGCAGCGGAAGACCCGGCGGCATCTTCCTCGCCCGTGAGCACGGGCGACGTCGCGACCGGGGTGAGGAAGATTTTCAGGCCGGGGACGGTGCCGTACCAGGGCTTCTTCGGTGCGGTGCGTTTGCCGTGCGCGGTGCTGGCCGCTGCGGCCGCCGGGTTGGTGGGGTGGGTCATGAGATGGCTTCCTTGTCGGTGCGGCCGGCGAGGCGGTTGATGGCCCGGGTTGCCAGGGTTGCGCCCGCTGGGCGAAGGCCCCGGCCGAGGGGCCAGGTGGTGCCGGAGGCGGCGGATTGGAAGGAGTCTTGCCAGTCGAGGTGTTCGATGCCGAGGCCAGTCGCGCACGCTTCCTCAAGCTGCCGGGAGGCGTGGCCGAGGTCGGCACGGGTGGGGGCGGAGATGGTGACGAAGCCGATCCAATCGACGCCGTGGTGGTGAGATCCGGCGGCGAGGTCAGCGGAGCGGCGCTGCGCGGCGGACATGCGAGTGGTGCTGTCGTCGGAGATGAGGCGCCCCTTCTGCTGGTCGGCGAGGACCCCGGCGAGGTCGCGGACGACGTCGGCGCGCGCTTTCGCTTTCGCCTGCCCCGCCGGCACCAAGTGCAGGTGGAATGACACCGACCGGACAAAGGTCAGTTCCCGCCCGATGAGGAGGTCGAGGCACCAGAGAGGGCTGCGGCCGGCGACGGCGAGGTTCTCCCCGTGGATGGCCGCGGTGCGGTGCCACCACGTCACCGGCGGCGACACCGGCCCCGCCTCGGTCATGACGACGGAGGTGGGGTCGACGCCGTCAACGATGTGCGCGGAGAACTCGTCCCGGGACGCGATCCCAGAAAGGAGCGGGTCAACGTTCCGGGTGAGGTCGATGGGCAAGTGCGGGTTCTGCTGGTGCAACATCAAAGCCGTCGTCTGCTTCGCAGTCAGGGCCTGCACGTCGCCCATCCGGGCCTCGTTCAAACCCAGTTCGGTGGCCTGAATCTGCCCGGCCATCAACGCCCGCCACGCGTCCCGTCCCGGCCCATACTTCCCGGCGGCGTCGGTGAACTGTTGGGTGAGGGGCCAAGACACGACCACGTAGTGGCGTTGCACCATCGCATTCGCACTGGATTTCCGGATCACTTCGTCATAGGAGAGCTTCTGCGCCTCAAACGACGCCCGCTGCCCCGGCGTCCAGGATTCCTGCACGGGTTCCAGGCGGGTCTTCACCCACAGTTGCTGCCGGGCCGAGTCCGGCGGCAGAACCCGGGTCAGGGTTTGCACGTTCCGGATCAGCGAGGAGGGTGCGGCGCGGCGGGCCAGAAACTTGCCCCACGCGTTCGCCGCCCGGGTCAGGGCCGCGGCAGTTTCCATCCCGCGCAGCTGCCCGGACACGGAGAACGCGACGGACAAATACGGTTGCTCACCGATCGGGGCGTGCCAGGCAATGCCGGGCATATTCGAGGCGTACTGGAGCCAACCCATACCGTCGGCACCGTCCGGGTTCGCCCGCATCTTCACCGCCGCCCGCTCCGCAGCCTGCTTCTCGGTTTTGGTGCCGCGCAGGATGGCTTCTTGGAGTTGGTCCCACGCACCGACCTCGTAGGGCACGAACTCGTCCGTGCCGAGGCGCTTCCGGGCCCTTGCGCGGGCACGCTTCCGGCGCCGCTCGAGGACGGTTCCGCGGTGGGTGCGGGCGGTAGTCAGCATCGTGATGCCCACCCCCGCGACGGCCATGATCAGGGCCGGCAGGCCGAGCCCTGAGACCATGCCGGCCATGCCCCCGGCGATGAACACGGTGAGCAGGATCATCCGGGTCTTGGAGGTGGTGCCGCCAAAGAAGCCGCGGTGGCCGGACTCGCCGCCGAGGTAACGGATATGGGACTCCCTGGTGTCACTCACTAGACGGAGTCCTTTCCATAATGTTCGTCGTGGTCCTCGACCGGTGACACGGCCGCGTCGGTCACTGAATCGGTGACTTTCTTCGTCGCCTCAAACCCGGCCATCGCCCCGGCGGCGATCATCGTGGGAACCCCGATCGCAGCACCCGCACCGGTCGCGGACTCCGCTGCGCCGGCGGCGGCCATGCCACTCTCCGCAGCGACCGCACCGCCGCCCGCGGCGCCGGCACCGGCGGTTGCTCCGCCGGCGGAACCCACGGAAGCGGCCTCAGAGATTGACGACGTCGCGGGCTCCCCTTCACCTGCAGCGGAACTGCCACCGGCGCTGCTGCTGCCTCCGCTGCTGCTTCTGCTTGAGCTGCCCGTAGACGGTGAGCTTCCGCCGCCGGAGCTTTCGGGGCCATTGTCGCTGTATTTGGCGTCGGCTTGCTGCATGGACTGGGATCCGATGTTCGGGGCCACGGGTGCTGTCCCGCCGCCACCGGTGGGGATGACGGGGGCGAACTTTGTCAGGGCGACGGGGGCGAGGCCGGCCATGAACAACGCCAGGATCGACACGACCAGGGTCACCGTTTTGGCGAGGGTGGGGGTGTCGGAGAACGCATCGACCTGGGCGCTCATCATGCTGTACGCGATCGCGAGCAGGAAGAACAGCAGCGGGTGGGACGCCAGGACCCCGAGCCAGAGGTAGGCGATCTTCGACCCGAACTTTCGTTTCTGGGGGTCCACGATCCACACGAAGCCGAGGGGGAAGAGGACGCCGGAGAAGTACAGGGTGATGAGTTGAACGATCAGCATGAGAAGCACGACGAGCAGGCCCAGGATCATGAAGAACATCAGAATCACGCCGAGGACAGCGCCGCCGGCCAGTCCCGATCCGTCTTCCTCGGAGAGCATCGTGGAGAACTTGGCCACGATGGTTTCGGAGTTGCTGGTGACGCCCCACGCGATCAACGAGTCAGACAGGGCGCCGAAGAACTTCACCAGGAACGCGCCGAGCGCGGGACCGAACATGGCCCCCAGGATGAACGCGGGCCCGTAGAGGGTGAGGGACTCCCCCAGCTCACGGCCGGACTGATGACCGCGCGCCGTGCGCACGATCTGCGGAATCAACAAGGCCACGAACACGAAAATCGCCAGGGCAAACGACACCTGATAGGCCTGAATGAACCAATCCGCCGTCAAGTCCGGAAGCGTCGCCTGGGTCAACGCCGGTAACACCGTATCGGAGAGACCCTTCGCCGCCCCTTGCAACAGTTTGAAGGAGTTCCCGGCCGGGTCGGACCAGAAGTCAGCCACCCCCGCGACAGTCTTCACAGCGCCACCGACGCCATTGGCTATGTCTGCGACACCACAAGCGATTAGGCCGCCAGCGCATGGTTCGCCTGCTGCCGCGAGGACAGCCACTGCTTGCATCAGCACCCTGCCGTGTAGCGCGTGCCACCGGCCGCTAGCTTCGTCTGATCAACGGATGTGCCGGACTCGATACGCCATGCGTCGTCCTCCCAGACCAAGACGAGGCCGATACCCGTTGACCTGGTGGGGCTGAGCGCACCATCAATCACGTAGCCAAGGGCCAACTCAACGTTCACACGATCGGCGGTCGAGTCTTCCGTGATGCGCCACAACCCATTGGTGCTGGAAGTATGGAACGACCCGCCGGTTGCTTTGTAGTCAGCGATGATCGTGTTCCACTCGTCCGACTCATACTGGACGGCCACGTCTTTCCAAGCGGCAGACGCCGTGGAGGAGACGACCTCAGACCCGATGGTGTCGCTTTCCGAGGCCGGTGGGTTCGGGTATTGCCAGAGCCACCGGTAGACCGCTGTGGCGACTTCCACGGCCCCGTAGGTCGTGTGTTTGGCGTCGGTTTGGGCGGTCAGGACCATGTTGACGTTGCGGTCTTGTCCGCCGAGGCAGCCGGTGGGTGCGACGTCGTCCCCGATACCTCCGGGGCCAGCGGTGCCCGCAGGGATCGGTGTGGGGGTGGCCGTCGCGGTGCTGGGTGCGGCGTTGGGTGTTGGGGTGGGGCGGGTGGCGGTGTAGGCGATGCCGCCGCTGATGACGACGACGAGGACGGCGGCCCCGATGACGATGGGCCAGCGGCTACGGCCGGATGCTGTGACCATTCGCATGGTGGGACTCCTTGGGGTGCGCGTTGGTTGTGTGGGTTAGCCGGCGAATGAGAGGACGGCGCCGACGATGATGGCGAGGCCGGCGAGGGCGGCGAGGGAGATGCCGGCCCAGACTGCTTTGCGTCGGCCTTGGGCGTGGGCTTGTGGGTTGGGGTTGGTGTCTCCGGAGGCTCCGGCCATGGCGACGATTCCGAAGATCAGGTACCCGATGGAGACGAGGATGCCGATGGCCCAGAGCGCGGCGATGAGTTTTTGCCAGAGGGCGGTGAATTCGGCGCCGCCGAAGGAGAAGTCGGGCAGGATCCCCTCGAGGGGGTTCTCGATCGCCGCGTGGAGCAGGAGGTCGCGCATGGGGGTTAGGCCTTCCGGTTCTGTGTGGGTGCGGCGGAGACCGCGGTTTGCAGGTACCGGACCACGCTCGCGGCTGCTGCCACAAACGCGTCCCGGGTTGCAGGGTTGAGGCGGCTGAGGGTGAGTTGTCCGCGTTCGGCAATGTGTACGTCGTAGGGAATCTCGTGCAGGGCAGACACTCCGGCCTGGCTCAGGAGCCGTGCGACTTCTTCTCGGACGGCGTCGTTCTCGGGTCGTCCATCGGTGAGGCGGATGGCGATGGCCCGGTTCGCAAGCTCGGCGGAGGGCCCGCCCTCTGCCCGCAGCTCTTCGAGGAGTTGGATGGCTTCGAGGACGGAGTCGCCGGCGTTCATCACGGGGATCACGAGGACGTCGGAGACGGACACGGCGCCGCGGAATGCGGAGGAGGTGGGGACGTTGCCGGAGTCCATGACACGGATGGAGTAGAAGTCGTCGATGACGTTGGAGACGGCGACGACGGATTCGCCGGTGAGGCGGTCGCGCCGCCCGGTGGATCCGATCACGGATGCGAATGATGTTTGTGGGGCGGTGTATCCGGCGAGGCGTCCTGCGGTTTGGACGTGGTCGACGTCGCGGACAAGTTCGCCGAGGCCGAGGAGGGGGTTGCCCTCGGCGCGGAAGTTCAGGGCGCCGGGGTCGTCGGAGACTTCGAGGATCGCAACCGACCCGCCGCGGATCGCGGCCAGCACTCCCCCGAGGAGCAAGGCGGTGGGAGTCTTGCCCGTTCCGCCCTTGGGGTTGTTCACTAGGACTGAGACCGCACGGGTCCAGGTCGCCTGCCGCACCGTGGTCTCATGAGCAGTCCGCAGCTCCGTGCGGCGTCGCTCCCCTAGCTCGGCGGTGCCCGGGCCGACCGGGAGTCCCAGGCTGGCCAGAGCGCCACGGAACCCTGTGGTGGCCTTGGTTGGAGTGCTCGACGCGGAAGCCAGGCCAGCGGCTGAGCCACCAAAGAGGACAGAGGTGCTGGCCAGGTCGGTGGGCGTCACGGGAGGCACCGACGGGGCCTCCTTCACGGCAGGAGCCTTCCCCGGGACTGGCGCCTGGGCTGGTTCATCGAGGACGGTGCCGAGAGCAGATGCGGTGCTCGTGGCCTTGCGTCGTGGGGGCGTGGGGATCGTGTGGATGGTGTCTTCCTCGATGTAGTCCCCGGCGCGGTCAGCCTCTCCAAAGACCTCGCTGGGGGCGGTGCGACCGGTGTCACTCATGGGCGGTATGTCCTCTCGAATTTCCACTAACTGGCATAGGGAATTAGGGAACCCCCGAGACCTTGACTAGTCTCTCGTCTTTTTTCTCATGGCCTCACCTGAACGGGGGGCGTGTTCCCTCTGCGCTTGTGGTCATAAACGCCTAAAACGCCGGGAATATGGATCGAATGGGCGGATCGCATGAAGCTTCGAACCTAACGCCAGCCACCGACATCAGCGGACCATTACAGTTCGCAAAGGTAAATAGATGCATTTGCATTAACTTGATTCCGATCGTGGCGCGCCTGCGGGATGGGTGATCCACGCCAGAATTGGGCGCATGGCCCGCGACGACAATTTGATGAGACATGCCCCTGAACGGGTGGCGTTGTTCCAGGAGTTGTTTTCCGCGCCGTCCCGCGTCCTGGTACTCCGCGCCCTGCTCCGCAAGCCACTCAGCTACGCCGAGTTGTTCGACGTCATCGGCGACACCATGAGTCGGCCCGCGGTGCATGCGGCCCTGATCGATCTCCGGGGTATGGGCTATATCGAGGACGATGCCCCTGATGGGGTCGTGCGCCGGCCTCAGGCAACGGTATTCACCGCGCGGCGAGATCTTGTGACCCGCGACTTCGGGCAGGTCCTCGAGTTCGTCCTGGGCTGACCACTCCCCCCTCGAGCACGAGCATCGGGCCAGCGTGGTGCACGACTTCGTCATAAGCTAATCATATAATGATTAGGGTTGACAGAGTCAACGATGGAAGAGGGCGGAGGTCGGGCAGAATGGCAGGATGCCCCGCTACGTGCGTCCCCCTCACGATGAACTCGTGGAGGCCGCGATCGACGCATTTGGAAATCGAGCTCGAGTGGCAATCCTCAAGCACATCCGCGAAAACGGGCCATGCACCCGCGCCGATGTCGCAACAGCGCTCAGTATCGCCCCGCCGACGGCGTCAAACCACCTGGCTGCCCTTGAGACTGCGGGACTCATTGAGTCCACTCCCCCGCGCAGCGAAGCCAGAAGCGGCCAGTGGGTGCGCTATACAGTCATCCCAGAACGCGTCACGGAGCTCTACGTCGCTCTTGGCGAGTTCCTCGGACAGTCAAGACTTTAATCAAGCCGCTCCCGCGCGTCGCGCACTCTTGAATGGGTTTAACGACAAGATCGTTTCCATGGCCGTTGCAAAGGGAAGCAGGATTCGTCGGGACCACACCCCCACGGTGTTGTTCCAAACACGAGTCGACCCCGCGATCCGCGCGGAAGTCAATCAAGCCGCAGCCGCAAGCGGCGTGTCCACCGGTATCTACCTGGAAGCGTTGCTGCGCCTAACTCTCGCGGACCAGGGCCAACTGCCTGTCCTCGACCTCATTCGCGACCCCAAAGAGGAGTTGCTCATCCCAGCCGCTTAAACGAAAGAGCCCGTCGCTTTCGCGACGGGCTACTGCAAGTTTCGTAGCTCAAACCCTCTGTGCTTGCCGGCCCGAGGTTCAAGCTAATCCAGATCAACAGCCCTCACGGGAGGTTTCTCTATGTCCCAGAGCATAGCGCACGTACCCCAGATTGCACCCGGAATTGTGTCCGGCGTGTCTGGCGTGTCCACTGAAGCGTGGACAGCGTGGGCTTTGACGCGCCGGATGAGTCCGCGCGATCAGGTGCGCGTGATGAAGCGCGACGCGTACGGGCGGGTGGACGAGAACAGTTACCCCCTGATTTACCGTGTTGGACCTACTGAACCCATGACACCGTGGGCGATGAACCTGGCCGATGAGACCGGCTTGTTCCGGGTGCTGTGTTTTGACTTCGACGGTAAAGACAAGCACGGCGTCGATGCCGAGCTGATGGAGGAAGCCGTCGACGAGTGCGACGTGCTCTCCCGCACCCTGGATTCCCTCTCGATCGAGCATGTCGTGTGCCAGTCGTCTGGGACGGGTGGCCGCCATATTTGGCTCGCCCTCCACGGCGGTGCCCCGAAACTCGCTGTCGCCCCGGTGGCCAGTGCTGCGCGGGCGAACTTCCGCCGCTTGGACCACGGCATGCTGCTCAACGCCGTCACTGGTGCCGCGCGGCCGCCCTTGTCTCCGCACCGGGACGGCAGCTACTCCACGGTCCTCCGCGGCAACCTGAACACCCTGATTACCCCGTCGACCACGATTGCCGACTTGGCAGCCTTGGCCGCGGTCCTCGAGGCACGGAAGCCGTCCCTCCGAGCGGAAGACAGTCCCCCGTCGGGCCCGATCACCACACGTCACCAGGCGCATCGGCGCCTCAGCGTGGCCGGCACCGCCCATATGGCCACTATCGACGGTGGCAGTAACCCGAGCTGGACCGGGTTCATGTGCCTGCTCTCGGCCGCGAACGCGGGCTGGCAGCTGGTCGACGTCGAGCACGCCATCAAGACGGCCCCCGGGCTGGAGCACTTCCGGACGAAGAACACGGGCCGCGGCGGCCGCCGCCCCCGGGCCGCAGCGGAGGCCCGTGCCCGGTTGGGTCGGCAGTGGGATAAAGCCCAGCAGTACGCCGCGCTCCAGCGTCCGCTGCCGGCGGTGCGGGAGCCGCCGGACCTGTCGGAGCTGGACGCCATCGTGACCGACGTCGAAGCCCTCCTTACGCGCTTCCGGGTGAGCCCGGGCCGGTGGGGCCGCACCGAGGCGTCCTCGAATCAGCAGACCATTCTCCGCGCCCTGGCTTACCTCACCCTGCAGACCGGTAAACGCACGGTCGCCGCCGCCATCCGGGACCTGGGCCCGATGGGAGGCCTCGGCCGGACCACCGCAGCCGACGCCCTGACCGCCCTCGCGGCTGCCGGGTACGTCGAACGGGTCAGTGCGAGTGACGATGGCAACGCCGCCGAATGGCGCCTAGCCTCCACGTTATCCACAGGTCCCAGTACAGTCCGGTCACAGCCATCAGATAACCCCCGCCCCCCGCAGGAAATCCCGTCGTCGCTGAGCCGTTCTGCAGCTGAGCTCTTTAACACCCGCACCCATCTCGTTGCCCTGCTCGAGGAACAACTCACCGACCAACGCCACGACCTCTTCACCCGCCGCGGCCTCGGGCACTTGGCCGGCAAGCTCTACGCCCTGCTGCGCCAGCACCCGTCCCTCACCATTGATGCCGCTGCTCGTCTCCTGGGCGTTACCGCCCGGCACACGGCCACGATCTTCAGTCGCCTCCGGCGTCACAAGCTCTTGGTCGTTCACCGTGATGGGTGGGCGAGGTCGATGCAAGATCTCCGGAACCAGGCGGCCCTGCAGCTGAACGTGTTGGGAACTCTGCTGGCTCGGGCGGAGCGGTATCGGATCGAACGAGAGGTGTGGGCGTGGTGGCAAGCCGAACTAAGCACCATGATGTCAGCGCCCAGGTCTCGGCCGCGGCGCCCGCATGTGTCGAGCCGGCCGTTGTTTGAGGCGAGCCGGCCAGGTGAGCGGGTGTGGCCGCGGTATCCGCGGGCCAGCACCAACCGGGCTGATCACCGCTCCGCGCTCGAGCTGGTGGGTGCTGGTCTGCTGAGCCCGGAGAATCGTTGGCAGTATCTCGGAAACGCCGCTTAACCCTTAGGTGCAGCCTCGGAGGTCATAAACAGGTGTTCTTTGGCTGGACAGGACCCATGGATGAGTCTGGATGGCCTTGTGTGTGGAGTTCCGAGGCGTGGTGATTAGAGGTGGGCTAGTCTCCCACAAGCTGTCTCTTGGTTGCGGTGAGCACGGTTGTGTCGGCTAGAGACGCTCGAAGCTACGCAGCAGCAGTGACGGCAGCGGAGCCGAGTGTTGGTCCGGCGTCGTTCAGGATAGATGCGAGAACCGCTTCACGAGTGCGATGGGATACCTGGAAGCTGCGTTCATGCGGTGGCATGGCAATGGGGATGAGGGTAGTCCCGCAGCTTTCCGCAGTGAAGACGTCAAGCGCGTCCCGCTTTGAAACGTCGAGCATCCCGGCTTTGGCTGCACGAAGAGGACAGGCGAGAATTGTTGCTGCCGCCTCAGCAGCGGGAGTGGTTTGACCTGGCTGCGATCCTCGATACGCCAGCGAATAGAGGTAGGGGTTCGCGTATCGAAATCTCCATGAAGATTCCACGCACGCCGCAGGCCGGTGATGGGATCCACGGCTACCTGCCTGGCGAGGCCCTCCGAGTGGTGCGCCGCGAAGCCATCGGCGGCGACAGCGTCACGTAGGCCTTGCTTGTCGCCAACCGGGGGTATACGGCGGGTGGCTGCACATCGGCCGTGCGGCTGACGGCGGAATTTGTCAAGGCGAATGAGGCCAGTGAAAGTTGTGGCGGCTCGTTTCGTTCCGGTGTGGTCTTCATAATCTGCTGGGCCGTTGATCCGGACGGTAAGGCATTTGATAACTTCAGTGAGGACGTAACGGTGCAATAGTGTGCGTCAGGGAGGCTGGTGGTCATGCCGACAATGTCTGCTCTCGAAGGTGCGTTCTGCCGCAGTGCACCATGGCGTCTTGCGGCTGGCCGAGTCGTCTCGTGGGCGACACAGGGTGTTTCGTTCACCGGTGACGTTCTTGAGATCGGAGGGGGTAGTGGTGCGACGGCCGACAGGTTAGCGCGGGCAAATCCGTCACTGCGCCTGACGACGACCGACTACGACCCCGTGATGGTTGGCGTCGCACGAAAACGTCTTGCAAAGTATCCACACGCAGCGGCGCGCCAAGCCGACGTCACACAGCTTCCCTTCGATGACGAAACTTTTGATTTCGTTGTAAGTTTCCTGATGCTGCACCACGTTGTCGACTGGGAGAAGGCAATCGCAGAGGTCGCACGTGTGCTCCGGCCCGGCGGCATTTTCACCGGTTATGACCTCACTGCTTCTCGAGCCGCTTCGTGGGTGCATCTGACCGATCGCTCCCCACATCGGCTCATCGAACGCGGGGCCTTCGAACCTGTTCTCGGACAAGTCAGACTCGATGCTAACGGGCTGAGGTACACCTTTGGCGGTCGAGTGATGCGATTCACTGCACGCAAGCGTGCATTGTCCACCTGAAATGAGTGGACGCATGTCAGGCAGGTCCAGGCAGGTCCCATCGACCGCGACCAGACGTCGTCCGGTCGTGAGTTGACCCCAGATTGCATGGAGTCGTTCGCCGATTAGGATGTGATCGCCGAGTGGCGTCTCAGACTTCCGGGCGCGCGGGTGTTCAAGGTCCACCAGCAGTCGGGCAGGTTCGAGCGGTGAGAGCCCGCACTGGACGAGGTGTCCCTGATATGAATTGGAGTTTTCATGGCCCTGACAGTTCTTCTTGACCTTCGCCTAAAACCAGAGGCCGTTCTCGGGGCGGAGGCCATGCTGCGAGACATCTTGGCCGGGACCCGTGCATTTGAGGGGTGTCTGGGTGTTGATGTGTTGCTTGATTGCGATGATCCCGCCCACATGATCTTGCTGGAGCGGTGGGCGTCGGCCGACGCTGACGCGGCATATCGTCACTGGCGTGCGGGTGCGGGTGCGGGTGCGACCGACCTGGGCTCATTGCTGACCAGTATCCCCCAAATCTCCATGTTTGAGATCGCCAGCGACATCTGACCGGGCACTATGGCGCATGCCCGAGATCATGCTCATGTCCCTGGTTGTGCGCCGTGATGTGTTCCCGGTTAGGGAACTGTGCCAGGTAAGCCGCCTACACTCGGCGCAGTTGCGGGTCAGCCCGCACACAACGCTCAGTCGGCCATGTATCACGCAGTTTGAAATGATGTCGTGGTGGCAAAGTCGGATACGACCATCCTGGTTGAGGGCAACCAGTACTTCCCGACTGAGTCGTAAAAGTCTGCGTACTTCTCCGGCGAAGAAATTCTTCGCCAATAGATCCCTCTCGCCGGCGTCGCAAAAGATGTCGGTATCTTCATCCCAACGCTGCATCGGTGGTACCAGCCTCCACGGCTATCCACCGCGGACCAACGAGAGTTTTATCCGTTTCGTGAGCTGGTACTGGGGTCGGTGCCACGTATTTCAGGCTGCGAGCTTTTTGAGGTACCGAGCCAGGGCACGTGGAGCCGAACGAGGGGCTTCGGCCTCAACGACCGCGTTGTAGTTCGTATTGGTGTTCACGTCGTAGGTGAGCACTCGGCCATCTTCGGCTTCGATGAACTCGATGCCGCAGACTTCCAACCCGGTGCGGCGCGCGAACTTGAGGTATTTCTCGATAATTGAGTGGTCGAAGTCTTCGCGCAGGCTGAACAGTTGCTGACCGGCTATGGGTGCGATGGTGGCGCCGGGAGGCATGATCAGCTCGCGTGTGATCGGGTCGATGGCGCAGGCATCCGCTGGGCACAGCTGGAAGCCGCCGCGTGCGGTGTCGGCTTTGACGGCGTAGATGAACTCGCCGCCCACGATCTCAACCCGGGTGATGAACGGTTCCGCAGCCTGGATATATTCCTGAATGAGTGTGATGCCGTCTTGCGGCTCCTCGAACTCGGAAGAGGCAACGTACGCGGCGAGCTCTTCGTGACTCGTGAACTTGCGAACGCCGAGGCCCTTGCCGCCCTGGTTGTGCTTGGTCATAAACGGGGTGGGAAAGTCGTGTGCGGCATCGAGAATTTGCTCACGGCCCACCGCGGCCACGGTGCGAGGGGTGTCGATGCCGGCGGCCTTGAGTGCAACGAGCTGCTCGACCTTGCTCATCTCGAGCTCGAGCACGAGCCGGCCATTCACCGTGCGGCGGCCGTGGGCTTCGAGCCAAGCCAACACGGCGCGCGCGTAGTCTTTCGACTTTCCGTGGTCGCGTGTGTGAGCGGATGCGCTGATGCGCGACCAGAAGATTCCCTCCGGCGGTACCGAATCCAGGTCGAGAACGCCGTCGGTGAGCAGCTATTCTTTCACCTCCATACCCTCTGCTTCAAAGGCCCGGGCAAATGGCGGAAACCATTCAGGGTTCTCGTGCAGGGCATAGATCGTGGTTTGGCTGGAAGTCATAAAAATCCCTTCGGGTTGCACTGAACTTAAGGAGGCCCCCGTGCGGGGTATTCCTCCGGTCTTGCGCAGTTACTACTGCGGGATCATGATGCCGTTGCCCGGGCCCATCGGTAGGTCGAAGAAGTAGAAGACGCTCAGCACGGCTACCCAAGCGATCCAGAACGTGACTGCGAAGGGCAGCATACGGGCGATCACGGTGCCAAGGCCCGCCTGTGGCTCGTACCTACGCAGCATCGTAAGTAGCACGATCATGTACGGGTTGAGGGGTGTGAGTACCTGGGTGGCCGAGTCTCCCACCCGGAACGCACCCTGGATGAATGCAGGTTCGTAGCCAAGTAATACGAACAGCGGCACGAACACGGCGGCCATCAGCGTCCACATGGCCGAACCCGAAATGATGAAGAGGTTTAGCAGCGAGGCAAGTAGTACGAAGGTGACGACGGCCGGATATCCGGTGAGGCCGATGGACTCAAGGCCCCCGGCTCCTGCAACGGCGAGCCAGCTTCCGATTCCGGAGAAATTAAACAGGGCGACGAACTGGCCGAGGATGAATGCAAGCACGAGAAATCCGCTCATGTCCTTGATGGCCTGCCCCATCACGCGAGGCACGTCGCTGCCCCTGGCGATGGTTCCGGCGATCTTGCCGTACACCAGTCCTGGAATCACGAACAAAACGAAAACGATGAACACGATCGAACTCAACAGAGGTGAGCGCGGCAGAAACTCGCCGTCTTCGTTTCGCCAGGAGGATTCCAGCAGGGGCACGCCAACCAGAATCACTCCGGCGACCACGATGCCGGCCACGAACGACCAGAACAGGCCGCGGTTCTCGGTGTGCGTGAGCCGCGTGTTCATCACGGAGGGAACCAACACGTCGTCGTCAGTGATCTCGTCGCG
The DNA here is from genome assembly GCF_002929655.1 of Cryobacterium sp. M23. Taxonomy (NCBI): domain Bacteria; kingdom Bacillati; phylum Actinomycetota; class Actinomycetes; order Micrococcales; family Microbacteriaceae; genus Cryobacterium; species Cryobacterium sp. M23. The sequence continues at coordinate 49,334 of NZ_PJJV01000070.1, read as the reverse complement.
CGCAATCTGCTGCCGCCCCAAACGCGGTTCCAGAATTTTGTCGATGATGAAGCCGGCGAGTGCGATGAGTACGAGCGCGGAGACCACGTTGAAGAAGTAGTTCGATACCGGGGTCACGACGGAACCGGCGTTGGGCAGGTTCTCTGTGACCGACGTCGTGATCCCGGCGAACAGCGCGTCGAGGCTCGTTACGAACAGCGAGGTTGAGTAGCCGGCGCCCACCGCAGCAAACCCGCCGAGCAGCCCGGCCACGGGGTGCCGGCCAGCAGCCTTAAAAACCAGGGCGGCAAGCGGTGGGATGACCACAAAGGCCGCATCAGACATGATCGACCCTACGACTCCCACGAACGCCACGGCGTAGGGCAGCGACCAGCGTGGTGCCGAGCCGAAGGCCTTACGGATCAGCGCGGCGAGCAGGCCGGACTTCTCGGCAACACCGACCGCGAGCAATATGGGTAGCACTGTCGCCAGCGGCGGAAAACCCAAGTAGTTGACCCCAATGTTCTGGGTGAACCAGGTGAGCCCTTCGGCGGTGAAGAAACCCGTGATCACCGTGATCTCGTCGGTTCCGGGCAACTGCACCGTGACGTTCGCCCAGGCCATCGCGGTCGACGGCCCGAATAACGCCGCGGAGGCCGACCCACCCCGGGGCCGGCCGCCGTGAGGGGGTCAGCGCCCCCTCACACTCCCCCACCAGGTGACCCCGGCCCCGGAGGCCGGACCCACACGGAGCCGGCTGCGCCGGCCTGTGGACCGCTTCGCGGCTGTTCTGGTTGAAGACTTTTTTGTCTGTCTGGCCGGTCATCGTAGTTCGCTTCCGGGCCTGCGTGCCCGGTTGATCGCGCGCGCCCTGGCGGGCTTATTTCCCTCGATAATCCGGGCTCTTCGCCCCTCCCGCTCTCAATCGATTCTCTTGCCAGACAGGCAAAAAATCAGTTGAGCGGAGAGTTTCCATGTCCCAGGTTCTTGTCGAGGTTAGGCCCCAGCGCAGCAGTGACCAGATCGCAGCCGACCGGAAAGCCGGCACCGCTTTCTTCGCCCGCTACGACACCGTGAACCCGTACAAGCGCAGTAGTTGGAACCGTGATTTGGATTCTCTGCTGCGCTTCTACAGCTACGAGTGGGACCTGGTCTGCTGTGTCATCGAGGCCAATGAGTGGATGCGCACCCACCCCCACGACACCCGAACCGACCGGATCATGGCCCGTATCCTGCGCGCTGTCCGGGACCGGGCGGAGGAGATCCCGGCCCGGGATGATTCCCAGCTGCAGGCGTACGTGCACGTGTCCACGATCAAGCTCATGCACCCGCCCCGGGTTGCCCCGATTCCGGTCGCTGACCGGCTCGCAGCCCGGGGCGACGCGGCCAGGTTTTGGGCCCTGTGCGCGAATCCCTCCCCCCGGTTTCGCGGTCGGGTGGCGGCCCCGGCGCTGCCGTTCGTCCAGTGGTTGCTGGTGCACCCGCTGTATGGGCCCGCGCAGGACGGCCCCGCCGGATACACCGGGACCACCCGGGTGAAGAAGACCAAACGGTATAGCAGAAACGTTATTCGTCCCATCGGGATGAGTGAGGACCGGGCACTGGAGATCGCCCTCACGGCCACGGCCCGCCGATAGCCCGCGCCCCGTGGCCACCCTTCCGGGGTGGCCACGGGTGAGGGGCCAGCACGCCCCTCACACTCCCCCGGTACGCCGGGCTCTCCACAGGCGGCCAGGATTCGGCCGGGCGCGGCGGGCAGCGTTTTAGCGTCGAGGTCTCTCTACCGGATAGGACATCTCATGCGCTTCATCAAACTCGCCGTCACCACCCCTGGTCACGACCGGTCCCGGCCTGTGGCCGGTGCCGACGACATCTGGGTCAACCTGGACCAGGTCGTTTCCATCCAGGAGCAGCTCGACAGCAACACCTTCGCGGACGCCGTCCGAATGGGCATCGCTGTGGAGGAGCACTACCCGTGCCTGGAACTGACCCTGTCCAGCGGTGACACCCACCTGGTCTCCCTCGGCGTGTATCCGGACCAGGCGGCCGGATTCGAAGCATTGACCCGGTTCCTGCCAGCCCTGCTCGGCGACCGCGGCCCGGACGACGTCGACCAGCTCGAGCAGATGCTCGCCGCCGCCACCCCGGACATGCGCTCTGCGCTGTGACAGGGGGCAGTGGTGGGATGCCGTCCGGTCCGGCGGGCCTATCGATCCGGTGTCTGCGGTCCCTGTGCAGCTTGGCCTGTGTGGTGCCTATTCGACGCGGGTGAGGAGGGTGAAGGTCATCGTCGTGTTGGAGCCGTTGCGGCAGGTTTGATACATCAGTTCGTATCCGCGTGGGATGGCCCGGGTGTCTTGGGTTTGCTTGTTCAGGGTGGCAGCGACTCCGCCGATGCTCCATCGCCCGGCCTGGGTCCCAGTCAATGTGATGACGGTGCCTTCCTTGGTGGGGAACTCACTGCCGCCGCAGAACCAGTGCTCGCCGATGACGGGGAGCCCGTACACAGGGGTTAGGTCCACGGGGCCTTTGCAGGCGTCAATCTCTGTTTGGCCCCCGCTGGTCCACACGTCCCACTCGGTTTGTGGGGTTACGGGGGGCGGCGGGGTTTTCGTTGGCCGGGATGGCTGTGATGCTGCGCCCGGGAGAGCAGCGGCGGGGACATCGGCTGGTGCGGCGCCGGGCTGCGACTTGCCTGGCTGTGCGGTGCCGGTGGTGGTGCGGGGGGCCGCGGCGCGTGCGGCCTCGGCGACCGTGGCGGCTTGCCGTGCGGCCTCAGCGGAAGCAACGGCGTCGGCGGTCGCGGCCGCTGCGGTGCGCGCCTGAACCTGCCAGGCGAGGACCGCGGTGGTGACTGCTTGGCGCTGCACTGTCACGTCGACGCTGACGCCACCCATTTTCTGCTGGGACAGCGCCCGGGTCGCGGCGGTGAACCCTTGGGTGCTGTCGCGGTGCCCCGAAAGGATCTTGGTGAGCGCCGTGTCAGCGCGGTCAAGTTCAGCGGCGGCGGCGTCCACCCGGGGGCCGGCTTCAGCCAACGCGGCGGCGAGGGCGTCCCTCGCCGCCTGGTCCAGGACTTTTCCATCGCTGTTGTCCAGGGCCGCCTGGGCGACGCTGAGGTCCTCGCGGGCCACCGCCACTTCCGCGGCTGCCGCGCCGCGCTGCGCGGTGTACTCCGAGACGGCGGAGCTGTAAGCCGCGGTGGCGATCCGCAGGTCCGTGGAGGCGTGCGCGGAGACGACCGTCCAGTCCACCGTGACGGTGAGTAGCAGTGCCAGGGCAGCGGCGATGATGAGGAACCGGGGGCGCAGAGCGGTGAACATGAGGCGGGTTCCTTCGTCGAGGGCTGGATGCCCAGTGAGCTAGCTACGGCCGGTCAGTAATGACGGGAACAGCGTGTGAGCTGGCCCGGCGTGGACGGAGGACGAAGACATAGAGGTCGCGGCTTGAGGCCGATCGGCCCGGCAAGGGGCCGAACGTTAGGTGTGCCTTGTGGCCGGGGTGTCACGCTTGGAGAGCAGAGTGCCCGCGATGGCCAGGGCGATGATGCAGGCCACGGTGAGGATGCTCCACGACCAGAACGCAGAGGAACCCCAAAGCACAGTCGTGGCGGCCAATTACAGGAGAGCACTGACGTAGCTGGCCGTTACCCGCCGCAGTGTGGAGCACAGGGCTGGTATCCCGTCCCAGACCTTCACTGGTCTGCACCGACGGTCCGGCCCGCGCGCAGCGCAGTGTGGACGGTGTCAGCGAGCGTGAACGTGGTTGTTTCTGTCGTCATCGTGCGAGTCATCCCCCCGGATGTTCGGCGCACAACCAGCTGTGCCCCCCCGCTGCAAGCCTAGGGGTCGGCATGCCCGATCCCCCACTCTCCCACGCCCCTGTTTGGGCGCCCTGATCAGGGAAACCTATGGCGTCACCAGGATGGGGGTGGAAAAGCCAGATCGCTAATGGAACCGCTGCGCGGCACTGTTTCGTGCCCGTTTTTTTCCTTTCCGGCAGCCGATCATAGTTCGCTCCCGGCCCTGCGTGCCCAGTTATCGGAACGCGGTCGCAAGCTCCCTTATTTCGCCCCGAAACCGGGCACTCCGGGCCTCCCGCTCTCAATCGATCTCCCTTGCCGGAAAGGCAAAAAACAAGTTGTTTTGAGGGAGAGGACCCACACCATGAACACCGTCACCATTCGCAGCATCAAGATCAACCCGACCGAAACCATCACCACCCTGGACGTGAACGAGGCCAGCATCGGTGCGGACGTCATCGCCGCCATCGGCTGCCGGATGTTCGATGTCGTCGGCCTGGAGGACGACATCGACCTCTTCGTCGATGATGAAGGACTCATCAACGGCTCAACCCTGAACCTGCCCGCGACCGTGCTCGCCCACCGCCTCGGCTCCCCCACCGTCATCTTCGGCACCGTCATCGCCGTCAGCGTCACCCCCGACGGCGAAACCGTCGGCCTCACCGACACCCAGCTCGCCCGAATCCAGGCCGCACTAGCGCAAAAGCCCGACACCGCGACCGTCGACACCCTCGTCGACAGCCTGTCCCCCTTCCCAACCGTCGTCAGCATGCTCCGCAATATCTAGCCGCGACCACTGGCTGGCCCTCCCCCGGGTCAGCCGGTGAGGGGTGACCCCCTCACACTCCCCCACCGGGCGCGGTGACGGGTGCGAGCCTCCGCAGCGTAGAGCGACGCCGGACCCTGTACTCGCCGCCCCAAGCAGGCCGCAAGGCTCGGGGCAACTGTACCGGCGGCGGTCATTGCTTGTAATACTGCTATTGCCAGTAATGCTGGCATTGCAGGTAATAGTGTTAATACAATTAATAGTCGTAAAGACAGTGATAGCAGCAAAGACAGTAAAAGCAGCAATTCTGCTTATGCCAGTAATGACAGCATTAGCTGTAATGTCATTAATGACGACAAGAGAAACGAGAACGTATGCCTCCGGCACTCAATCGCACCGCGTTGGAACGGGTCATCGCCGTCATCAATGGCAAGGGTGGCGTCCTCAAGACCACACTCACCGCCAACATCGGCGGGATGCTGGCTAACAACGGGTACCGCGTGCTCCTGGTAGATCTCGACCCCCAGGGCAACCTGGCCGAGGATCTCGGATACACAGATGACGACCGGGACGACACCGGCCGCGCACTGGCTCAGGCACTCATGTTCGGTGGGGGAGCGGCCCCCATTCGCGAAGTTCGACCAAACCTCGACGTATTCGCTGGAGGTCCGGCCCTCGACCAGGCCACGGCCGGTCTCGCTGCCAAAGCGAATAAAGATCCCGACGGGGCCAAACTCGCCGTTGCGCATCTACTCGAGCCCATCGCGGGCGACTACGACATGATCCTCATCGACTGCCCACCAGGCGATGAAACACTGCAGACCGCGGCCGTTGCGGCCGCGCGATGGGCGCTCGTCCCCGTCAAAAGTGACAAATCAAGCCGCAAAGGACTCGGCGCTGTAGCAGCGCGACTCGATGCGGTCCTCGGAGTGAACCCCACCCTCGACCTCCTCGGCGTGGTCCTGGTAGACGTCGGGACCTCTGCCCACGTCGTCCAGCGCGAAGCACGCGAACACATCGCAGAGCTCTTCAACGCCGACAACAACGTCGTCTTCACCGCAACGGTTCGCCACAGCGAAGCGACCGCCCAGGCCACCCGAGAACGAGGGCTTCTGGTGCACGAACTCGACGCCCAAGTCCGTAAGGGACCGAAGTGGTACGAGATCCGGCGGGGCGACGCGCAGGCACAAACATTTGCACCACGAACAGCATCTTCGGTCGCTGACGACCTGCAGGCAATCACCCAAGAAGTCGTGGCCAGGATTACAGCCGCAGAGAACCAGGAGGCCCTCGCATGAGCGACGAAACCCCCAACCGACAGATCGGCGGCCTCACGCCACGCGCCGGGGCTCATGACCTGAGCCGGCTCCAGGCCCGAAACCGCCCTGAACCAAAACCAGAAACCAGCGAGCAGCCCAAAACCGCTGCCCCTCCCGCTGCAAAGCCCTCGCGCACACCAACCAAGAAGTCGGCAACCGTCGTCGTCGACACGACTGCGCGGATGACCACCTACCTGTCGGTAGCCACACGCGATCGGGCCCGCGCAACGTACCGGGCGACGAGCCACCTCGAAGGCGATAAGAGCTGGTCAGACTTCGTGGAGCGAGCCATCTTGGCAGAGGTCGAACGCCGTGAACTCTCACACAACGCAGGGGAGAGATACCAAGGCGATAGCTCGCCCCTCCCCGCTGGGCGACCGCTGAGCTAGGGCGGTCTCCCCACCCGTAACCCGGCACGAGAGACGGCACCGCCAGCGGATAGGAACACCACCAGTACGCTTCCTGCCGAGACACGGGGGAGTGGGCCGGCGTTCTACTTCTGCTTGGGGCGTGGCGCCTGTGCTTCGGCGCGGTCGGCGCGGGTGCGCTGTTCGCGTTCACTGGTGCGCGCCTGGTCCAGGTCGGCGCGCAGCTGGGTGAGTTGCTGCTCGAGGGCGGCCCGCACGTCGGTGACGCGCTGCTCGGCGTAGGAACGCTCCCTACCCGCCTCGGCCGTGGCGCTGTCTCGTTCACTGCTGACTGTGGCCAGGCGCCCGGTGAGCACGAGCGCTTCCGCCCGCGCGCTCTCGCGCTCCGTCCGGGCCTGGTCGAGCAAGTCCCGGGTGCTCGCAGCATCCGTCTCGGCCCGCTCCGCGCGTCCGGCCGCGGCGGCGGCCTGCGCGATCGCGTCGCGCGCGCCCGCCAGCGCCTCGTCCTTGGCCGCTGTGGCCGCCGTGACGAGCTCCCGGGCCTCGGTGAGCTGTGCGGTCGTGGCTGCGTTCTCGTTGCTCAGAGCGGCAACCTGGTTTGTGAGGGCGGTGATCTCGGCGGTCGCCCGTGCGTTGTCCTCGCCCGCAGTGACCAGGTCACTCTCGAGGGTGGCGGCACGCTGCTCGAGCGCGGCCAGGGCCGCGCGGAGCTCGTCGACCAGGGCAGCTGATTCCTCGGCTGCAGCGTCAGCTTCGGCGCGCTCGGCTTCGGCCTTGCGGGTGGCGGTCTCGGCCCGGTTGGCGCGGGCGGCTGCCGTGGCGACCTGCTCGGCCGCGTCGGAGGTGACGGCTTCGATCTGTGCTTCGGCTGCGTCCGGGTCCGCGACGGTGCGGAGCTCGTCGACGAGGACGACCAGCTGCTGCTGCAGGTGCTCGACCATGCCGGCGACCTGGGACCGCAGCACGCTCGCCCGCTGCCGGGCCGCATCAACGGGGAGCTTGTCGTCCTCGACGGTGCGCTCCACCCGGCCTGACTCGGCGCGGCGGGCCCGCCACGCAGCAGCCCGATTGTGAGCGGGGTTGACGCAGTAGCCGGCGGGCCGGCCCACACCAGGCGTGGCATCCACGGGCTCGTCGCAGCCGGGGAAACCGCAGGTACGCACATCGGTGATCTCAGGAATGCTCATGCTCATATCGTATCATAAGTAACGCAATACGTTAACGAAATAACAATAACGATAACGAAATTAAGAAACCGACCCCTCGTCTCGGATGTTTGTCATTTTTCGAAGTCGTCTGCACAAATGTTCACACTCGCCTGCACAGCTCGCTCCGGCCCGACAGGGTGTGTGTACTTGGAACCGGACTCAACCGACTCTCTACCTGAGCTCGTCCTGTTGAAATTTCGCGTGAAAGCCCATAACATCGTCGACCTCCGCGATCCGGTTATCCTCTTCGCCGCGGGTGTCAACCTTGCGGACGGGGTCTCGGCTCGGACCCACCAAGTTCGCCTCTTCACCCGACCGGGCAGCTGCACCCGCGAAGTCGCGTGGTCCCACGGTCTTGAAGATTTGGCTGATGTAAGACCTAGCTGATTGAAGATCGGTCAGAGTGTCGGTCGTGGGGCCTAGCGTGGAAGCCATGACAGATGTGACCTTCACGCGCGAGAAAGTCGACGCGATCCCCGTCATCTACATCGCACCAGCCGCCAAGAACGACCGGCATCAGATCGCGGTGTTCCTGCCCTACCTCGGAGGCACGAAAGAGGCCGTCGCCACGCAGCTTGCCCGTCTAGCGGAGCGCGGTTTCACCGCAATCAGCTTCGATCCGTGGAGGCTAGGAGAACGCGGCGACGGTGACGACCGCGCCGTAATGAACCTAGTGTTCTCGCATTTCCGCCGGAATATGTGGCCGATCCTTGGACAGAGCACCCTCGATGCCATGCACGTGCTCGATTGGGCCTGCGAACACTTTGATGTCCGAACCGACAACATCGTCGCGGGCGGCCTGTCAATGGGCGGCGACATCAGCGTCGCTCTCGCCGGTGCCGATCATCGAGTGACGCGTGTCGCCGCCGTTGTCGCGACACCCGACTGGACCCGTCCCGGCATGACCCGAGTGGGCGAACCCGAAAACATCATCGAGCAAGGCGTGCCGAACCCGTACGGGGCGTGGTTCTATGACCACCTCAACCCCACAACGCACCCGCACAACTACGCACACGGCCCCGCCATCGCCTTCGAACTCGGCGCAGATGATACCCACGTCCCCCCAGCATCAGCCTTGGCCTTTCACAACAATCTGAAAGCGGCTGCGCCCGTGGCCGCAGCGCGGATGCGAGTGACTACGCACCAAGGCCTTGACCACATCGGCGCAGTCCGCGATCAGGCCGTTGTAGAAGCAGCCCTCAATTGGATGTCCGAAAACTAGCAGACTCGCCAATCAATGTCCGTCGATGCCGCCACGTTTCCAGTCACCTGCTTGACCTGTTCAGACTGCTTGACGCGTGTAACCGTCCTTCTAATGGTTCCGGGGTCCGGCGGCCGAGTCGTTGGTTTGGGCGAGTGCGCGATACACGCTGGCGCGGCTCATCGCCTGGTTTTTCACAATATAGGCAATCGTCTTGCCCGAGGTGCGCAATGTGCGGACGGCGTCAATTTTCGTGGGGATCAGCACGGACTTGGCACGCCCCGTTGTCAGTCCCTTGGCTTCTCGTGCGGCTCGGGCTTCGGCGGCGCGTTCGTTGATGTTCTCGCGTTCCCATTCTGCGATCGAGGCCATGATGTTGCGCACCAGCTTGCCGGTGACGCCCTCGAATTGTTCTCCGGGCTTCAATGAGTGGACGGAGATGCCACGGTGTTCGAGTTCCTCGATCGTTTGGAGGATGTGCAGCACTGTGCGGCCGAGACGGTCGAGGGAGGAGACCGTGATGGTGTCACCGCGTCGAGCTACTTTCAGCAGGGCATCAAGTCCGGGACGGGTCTTGAATTTGCCACTAATTTTGTCCTCGTAGATGTGGTCGTCTGGAATCCCGAAATCGTGCAGCGCTTTGGTCTGCCGTTCGTACGACTGCTTCAAGCTCGACACTCGCCGGTAGCCGAAGGCATAGTGTTCCGGGGCTGGCTCGATGCCGTTTCTCTTCGTCATCGATTCAGCGTATCGCTTCTACGTCCGTGATGCTTCTTTTGATACATGTATCAAATGCTATCTTTTCGCGCTCAAAGAAACACTATTCGCGACAATGCGCAGTGTCTCAACTTCCATGGATTCGAGACACACACATTCCGCCTGTACAGCCCAATCAGGCCAGCGCGGCCATCATCCACAAGTCCGAGATACCTTCTCAGATGAGCAGCGCGAGGCGTAGTTCTTCCAGCGTCGCCCAGGCTTCTGGTTGACGACGCTGAGGTGTTGCTCCGCTCTATGTTGCCAGCTTCGCGGCGGGAGAATCCGTTTGCTCGGTTGGGCGGTCTTCGGCGCGATCGGCGCGGCTGCGCTGTTCGCGCAGTTCCTGCCGCAGCTCAGCGGCCTCGTCCCGAAGTTCGGTGATGTGGTGGTTTTCTGTGGTGCGGAGATCGCTGATGCGTTGGTCGCCGTGGGTTCGCTCACGTTCGACGCTTGCCCGTGCTGCGTCACGTTCAACGATTGCGGTGGCCAGATTCCTGCGCAGCAAGCTGGCTTCCTCCCGAATGGTGTCGTGGACAGTGCGGGCGTGACCCTGTTCGTCCCGGACTTTCGCGACGTCGGACGTGGCGCGCTGGGCTCGGACTGCTTCATCGGCGGCGCGGGCGACCGCGCCCTGGGCACGTTTTTCCGCGTCGGCCCGTGCAGCAGAAGCCGACTCGGCGCGCGCGGTGGCGGCGTCGCGTTCGTGCTCAGCCTCCTCCAGTCGCGTGCGTGCGGTCGCCAGCTGCTCGCGCAGCTGGGACAGCTCTGACTGTGCCTGTGCGTTCTGAGCCTTCGCCGCGGACCGGACGGCGACTAACTCGGCCGTCACCTGGTCGAGAGCAAGTGCCCGGTCGCGCAGCTCAAGCTGAGTGAGGGCGAGGTCGGCGTGCAGCTGGTCTGCCAGCTCTGATGCTTCCGTTGCTGCGGCGCCAGCTTCCAGCCGCACCACGTCGGCTTGACGTTGAGCTTGCTCGGCGCGGCGGGTTCGGGTGTTTGCGGCGGCGACTTGTGTGGCGGCCTCGGTCGTCACTGATCCGATCTGGGCCTCAGCAGCGTCCGGGTCAGCAACAATCCGAAGCTCCTCGATGAGGGCGGTGAGTTGCTGGCCCAAGTGCTCGAGCATTCCGGCGACCTGGTCGCTGAGCTCTCCGGCGCGTTGGCGCGCGGCGTCAACTGGGCGTTTCTCGTCCTCGATGTTCCGGCTCGGTTCGGCGGCCAGACGGCGCCGTGCGCGCCAGGCGGCGGCCCGGTTGTGCCCCACGTGATCGCAGTACTCGGGGGGCCTACCAGAGCCAGAGTCCGCGCTCACGGCGGGGTGGACGCACTCCGGGAACCGGCACGTACGTTGCTCTGCCTGCTGCACCTCATCACTGTTATCGAGCCGCCAGGGGACCCAGCCGGCCACACTCATCTGCCGTAACCGGTCCGGGGTGACGCCGGTGCGCTCGGCGAGGACGTTGATCATGGCGGATGTTGCTGCCACGTCGATGTCCTCAGGGGGGCGCCATCCGAGCGTGAAGCCGAGGTCATCGCCGAGGTGGGTGAGGTCGGTGCTATAGCAGGCGGCGATACGGTGCAGCCAGGAGGACAGCGTTTCACGGTCGATCGGAGCCGGATGAGCGGGCCACTGACGCGGCCTGGTCACAGCAGTTCTCGTTCGAATACCCGCCGTCGTTCGGTCGGCCCGAGGTAGTCAGCCATGACCAGGGTGCGTTGGTTGATGCTTTCCTCACCGCTTTCTACAGCGGAGATCGCCGCAGCTGTCAGGAGGTGGGCGAGTTCCCCGATGGTTCCCTCGCATCGAGCCAGCAAATATTGGGCCATATCGTCGGTCGCGATGATCGACGGACGCTGCAGCGGCAACGCGGCCGCGAAGCTGGCTAGCAACGACACGGTGTCAGCACTGACAATCCACAAGGGAAGGACAACGGGTTCGAATCGGTTTTCCAACTGGTCGTCGGAGCGGATGGCAAGATACGCGTCTCGTGTTCCGACACCGATGATGGGGATGTGCAACTCGTTGCCGAGGAAACGCAGCAGATTGAGGAACTCCCGGCGGCTGCTGCCTGGCCCGGCCAGGACGTTATGCAACTCGTCGATGACGAGCATGCGCACCCCCGTTGAACGCAGCAAACTCAGCGACATCTGCTCCACCTCGGCCAACCGCCACCGGGGTTGAAGAGGCGCGCCCAGCGCGGCGAGGAGCGCGATGTAGAACCGCAACACGGACGGTTCGGAGGGCATCTGCACGCACAACACGGCAATGTGTTCCCGGTCCGCTTCGGTCACCGGCAGATGCCCCCGGCGAAACTTTTCCACGATCATCGACTTGCCATTATTCGTCGGCCCCACCAGCAACAGGTTCGGCATCCGCTGCTTGTCGGGCCAGCCCAGCAGGGCCTCCAGCCGGGCGAGCGTCACTACAGCCTGGGGATAGCCGATCCACCGGTCCGCTCGGATCAATGCCACCCGCTCGCCCGCCGGTAGTTGTGCACTGGCCTGCACCGACGGGTGCAGGTGAGATAAATCAGGTGCGACGCCGTCGGGCATGGTCACCACTGCTCGATCTGATCGAATCGAACCACCCGTGCCGCAGTGGCCTGCGTGTCCTCCTGGCATTCCTTCGAAGGTTCCGGCGGCACCACGGTGCCAGGGCTAGGGGCGCGGTTCTTTGCCTCGGCAGTTGTGGTGTCACGTCGCTGCGTATCGCGGCGCATGCGTTTGGTGGTTTTCGACGCGGTGCTGGCGATATCCCTCATCTGCTCGATCATGCGGAACAGGACTGCCTCATCCACCTGCGCGATGCCACGCTCACGTAACCGGGCCAGGGCACGCTGGTGCTCCCAGAGGCTCACGACCGGGTTCGCCATCGTCCGGTACGGCACCTCTACATAGACGTGACCGTCGGGGTCCAACACCCAGATCCGGCTGAGGTCCCGCGGGTCCCGCCGGATCAAGAACGCATCCAACGTGTTGCGCCGGCTGATCCACGGTTTCAACGCGTTGGCGAAGTAGTGGACGTGGTCGATGACGAATCCCGTCCGCGTCAGGGTGCGCCGCACAACGGGGAGAAAGTCGATCAGGAACGCTGTCGGGTTCGAGACCACCGCCGGCATCCCGGTCGCGGCAACTCCTTCGGCCCACCGGCCAGTAGGTGTCTGCCCCAACGTGCCGTGAATACTGCCGTGATAGCTGGCCACGGCCAAGGCCAACCATTTCTCCAACTCGCCAAGCGTCAACATCGCCATCCGCTCCGAGTCATACCGGCCACGCGCGACCGGATTGGAGAACGTGGTCCCAGGAAGTTCGTGAACCTGCTGCATCGCGGTGCCAATCACCCGCTCCACGATTCCGCCGTAGTGCGGCCGGCCCGGAGGCCGATACGCCAACTCGATCCCGTGCTGCTCACACCCGCGACGCAGCGCCTCACTCTTGAATTCGCTGGCATTGTCGAGGTACAGCTGGCGTGGCTTCCCACTCATCGGCCACGATGCGTCAACACCCAAGCTCTCCAGCCACGGCCGCTTATCGGTGGCAGCATGGGCCAGGCACAAGCCCACCGACACGGCTGACGGTGCCTCCAGTGTGACAACCATCCCCACCAGGGACCGGCTGCACACATCGATCGCCACGGTCAGATACGGGCGCCCGATCGGTTGTCGTTCCCTCTCGTCGACGACGATCACGTCGATGACCGTGTGATCAATCTGCACCTGCTCCAAAATGGTGCCGATAACCGGCACGTTGCCGCCGGCGGACTGCAACGACCGCACCGCATTCGGACCGCCCCGACGCCGGCCGACCTCCACCGGATTCAACGCCCGAATCCGACGCTCCACCGTGTTCCGCGCTGGAACTGGAAGCCGTCGCATCCGGCACGCTCCCGCGATGTCGCGGTATACCGCCGCCTGGGTTCGCTTCTGCCGGGTCAGGAACTGCTTCCGCACCACCTCACGAACAAGGTCCTCGACCTCGGCGTTCAGACGCCATGTGCCTTTCCCATGCGAGGAACGTCCGGGAGCCAAGTCCGTCAGCAACCCCGACCCCGTTCGATGGCGTTTGATCAGCACATAGACCTGGCGGCGCGATATCCCCAGCGATAATGCGGCCGCATCGACCGCGGCCCGACCCACGACCGCTCGAGCCGCCAACGGTGCAATTACCGCCGACACCCTCATCGTGCGATCCCACAAAACATCCGGCATCGTCAACGTGCCGGACTCAGCAAAACGTACCGATTCCGCGTCCACCCCGCCACCTCCTTATTGTGCAGAGGAGTAGTGAGCAAAACCCATTTTAGTGCAGAGGTGAACGGAAAAACCAGTGCTCAACACTCGCCTGCACAACCCCGGGAACACACGCGATGCTGTGCAGACGTGAACGGAAAATGACAGATGACGCGGAACCTGCCCCGCGGCAGGTCTGTGCCGTCCGGGGCCCGGATGATCTGGGCGTGCCACCCGACTGCGAGCACTGCCTCATCCGTGTTCCGCTCACCGTCAGGGCTGACGGGCCGAGTGGCCGACGTTCGTGCGACCTGGTCAACAGGGTCGAGGCCGATGGGTCCCGGGGGAGCGGTGTGATCCTGGCCGGTGCCTGTCGAGCGGTCGCCCGGCCAGACGATGGACCGGATTAATCGAAGGTGTCCGGGGCAGTGCCCGGCGTAGTGTGTCCGACATGGACGACCTTGGTGTGCCCAACTGCGAGCGATGCCTGCTCCCCATGGTGATCGAGGGCACAGATGAAAGTCCGTTCTGGGGCTGCCGAGAGTGCGGCTTTGTTCGCCTCGTTTGACGAGGCCTCCCGCAACCTCAACATCGCAAGACTCCTGTGGCCTCTGACCTCCGACGAATCACAGAAGGGAAATAATCTCGGAGATCAGATGGGTCCAGTTCCCTATGCTCATCAGCAGATCCAATATCCGATAGCGTCAACAACCATGGACTTCAACCCCGACACTGCGCAAATGGCCTTCGGCTTATATCTCTCTCTCTTCATCGTATTCGTTCTTCTAAAGAGCGTTTCAGGAGCTGGCGGCGTCCCGATGTGGATCCTCGTTTTGCATTACGTGACAGGGTTCATGGCGGTCTTCGCCCTGATGGCCCTTGTCACAATAGACATCACGTTTACAGGGTTGGCTGGCGTCATGCTGTGGATAGCGTCAGCACTGATAACGCTCTTGTACTTTTTCAGCATGTTGCGGAGCACGATGTTGCTGCGGCGCGCTACGCACGACTCGACCCACGATGCAGCGAATGTTCCGATAGGCGAGAATGCATCAGCCAACGCGGCAATGGCGGCACTAGTTGCCTCATCGGAGGGGGCTGCGATAGCGGCCGCCTCGGCAGCCGCATCCGCAGCTGCGGCAGCAGCGGTAAGAGCTGCAGCAGCGGTAGGAGCGACCGCAGCTGCAGCTACGGTCGCGGCAGCGGTCCCAGAGCCGTTAACCGCGCACTAGGCAGGGGGTTCCTGTCTGGAACACCAATCGGTGGTCGACGAGTGATCACCACCGCATCCCGGGGCATGGCTCACCGTGCAGGGAGGCTGCAATAGGCTAATTTTTAGGCCGCTGTGTGGCCATGGGGGGTTCGCTTGCGCGAACGCGATCTGGAGTTGCAATGACGACGATTCATGACCTTCTTGACGAGTACGCCCAGATGGCGCGTGACACCCGTGAGAAGGGGCTTCTGCTCGAACGGCTCGCACGCGCATACCTGACGACGGATCCCGTGTGGACGGCACGATTCGAAGATGTCTGGTTGTGGCAGGACTGGCCAGGGCGCAACGGCAAGGTCGACACCGGCGTGGACCTGGTTGCCAAGGAGCGCTACGGCGACGGTTTCTGCGCCATCCAATGTAAGTTCTATGCGCCAACCCATTCCATCACGAAGGGCGATATCGACTCGTTCTTCACCGCGTCAGGCAAGCACCCATTCACTAGCCGCATGGTGATCTCGACCACGGAGAAGTGGTCCAAGCACGCTGCGGACGCCCTCATCGATAATTATGTGAAGACCTGGCGGGTGGGCGTCGATGACCTCGCCCAGTCCGAGATTGACTGGTCCCAGTATTCGCTCGCGAAGCCAGACGAGCTCGTGGCGCCCACTCTCAAGCAGCTGCGCCCTCATCAAGAGGAAGCCGTCGCCGACGTGGCCAAGGGCTTTAAGGCCTCTCCCCGCGGCAAGCTCATCATGGCTTGTGGGACCGGCAAGACGTTCACGAGCCTTCGTCTCGCGGAGTCCGTTGCCGGTGCTGGCGGGTCGGTGTTGTTCCTGGTGCCTTCTATTGCTTTGTTGTCGCAGACACTCAAGGAGTGGGCGGCCGAGCGGACCTTGCCGCTTCGGGCGTTCGCGATCTGCTCGGACAACAAGGTCGGCAAATACGCGGAGGACTACTCCGTCTCCGACCTGGCTTACCCCGCGACGACCAGTACCGCGCAGCTCCTCGCCGAAGTTGCAAAAGCGGAGAACCCCGAGGGTATGACCGTGTACTTCTCGACGTACCAGTCTGTTGATGTGGTGGCCAAAGCGCAGGCTGCGGGTTTGCCCGAGTTCGACCTGGTCGTCTGTGATGAAGCCCACAGGACCGCGGGTTTCACACTCGAGAAGGGTGTCGAGTCCTCGTTCCTCCGCGTCCACGACGAAAGTGCGATCAAGGCGAAGAAGCGCCTGTATATGACCGCGACACCGAAGATTTACGGCGAAGCAGTACGCACGAAAGCCTCCGAGAAGAACGCGGTGCTCGTGAGCATGGACGACGAAGCAACCTTTGGTCCGACCTTCCACCGTCTGGGCTTCGGTGACGCTGTGGAACGCGACCTTCTCACTGATTACCGGGTCCTGGTCCTCACCGTCGATGAAGGCACGATCGGTGCCGACTTCCAGGAGAGCTTCGCGGTCGACGGAGATCTGAACATCCCAGATGCTGCCCGCATCGTGGGCATCTACAACGGCCTCGCCAAACGCGGTGTCCAAGGCCTCGGATCCAATGCGGCCGACCGAGCTCCCCTGCGTCGGGCCGTGGCATTCTCCCGTTCAATCAAGGACAGCCAGAAGGTGCAGTCCATGCTCAACGGCTACGACGGTATTTACACCAGGGCACCCAGCGTCTCGTTCCCCAGTGCAGCAGAACAAAGCGGCGAGCACGCCGCAGACCAGAACTTGACAGGAGAGTCACCCCTGCGGCTGGAAGCCAAGCACGTCGACGGCACGATGAACGTGATGATCCGCAACCAGATGCTCGACTGGTTGAAAGCTGAAACCGACCCCGACGACAACCTGTGCCGCATCCTCACCAACGCGCGCTGCCTCAGCGAAGGTGTGGACGTGCCGGCGCTCGATGCGGTGATCTTCCTCAACTCCCGTGACAGCCAGGTCGACGTCGTGCAGAGCGTTGGCCGGGTGATGCGCAAGGTCGAGGGCAAGGACTACGGCTACATCATCTTGCCCATCGCCGTGTCCGCCGATATGACGCCCGAGCAGGCACTCAACGACAACACCAAATACAAGGTCGTCTGGGATGTTCTCCGTGCCCTCCGCGCCCATGACGAACGTTTTGAAGCCAAGATCGAGCAGCTCGACCTCAACGGCCGTAGCGACAACCAAATCCAGATCATCGATGCACGCGACCCGTGGAACGGCGACCAGGAGAACGGTGAAAACCTCCAAGACAACGTCCCGGTCCCCATGGACTGGTCAAAAATCGGCGCGGATTGGCGCACAGCTGTCTACGCGAAAATCGTCGACAAGGTCGGCGAACGCGACTACTGGGAGAACTGGGCCCGCGACGTCGCCGAGATCGCCAAACGCCAACGGACCCGGATCGCCAGCCTTGTCCACGGATCTAACGAACACATCCGCGTCGAATTCGCCGCATTCGTGGGCGGGCTCCAAGACAACTTGAACCCATCGATCACGGAAGCGGACGCGATCGAGATGCTGTCCCAGCACCTGATCACCGAACCGATCTTCGACGCTCTTTTCAAGGACTACTCGTTCAGCGCCAACAACCCGGTCTCCCAAGTGATGCAGCGCATGGTCGACGCGCTCGAGGGCAGCAACCTGCACACCGAGACCAAAGAGCTCGAGTCCTTCTACGCTAGCGTTCGCCGCAGCGTGGAGGGCATCACCGATGCTGCCGGCAAGCAGACCACCATCAAACGCCTCTACGAAAAGTTCTTCTCCGGCGCCTTCAAAGACACCCACGAACGCCTCGGTATCGTCTACACGCCGAACGAGATCGTCGACTTCATCCTCAAAAGCGCCGACGACGTCCTGCGAAAAGAATTTGGGGTGACGCTGTCGGACGAGGGAGTGCACATTCTTGACCCCTTCACCGGTACCGGCACGTTTATCGTTCGGCTGCTGCAGTCCGGGCTGATCAAGCCCGCTGACTTGGTTCGGAAGTATCGGCACGAGCTGCACGCCAGCGAGATCGTGCTGCTGGCCTACTATGTGGCCGCCGTGAACATTGAGGAGACCTTCCACGGTCTCGTCAAAGACACCGGCGGCTCCCATGCGGAAAGTTTCGGGGTCAAAGGTTATGAGCCCTTCCCCGGAATCGTGCTTACCGACACGTTCCAGACGTCCGAGGACGATGACCGTTACGACGATGGCGGGATCTTCGGCGACAACAACGAACGCGTCAAAGCTCAGAACGCGCTCGACATTCGGGTAATCGTCGGGAACCCTCCTTACTCGTCCGGCCAGGACAGCGCCAATGACAACAATCAGAATCTGAAGTATCCGTCCCTGGACGCCCGCATCGCCGCCACTTATGCGGCAAAGTCCACTGCGCAGAACAAGAACAGCCTCTATGACTCCTATATCCGTGCCATCCGTTGGGCCAGCGACCGGATCAAAGACCGCGGCGTGGTCGCCTTCGTCTCCAACGGTGGCTTCCTCGACGGCAACACCGCAGACGGCCTCCGGAAGAGCCTCACGGAAGAGTTCAGCTCCCTCTACGTGTTCAACCTTCGTGGCAACCAAAGGACATCGGGCGAACAATCCCGCCGTGAAGGAGGCAAGGTCTTCGGTGCAGGGAGTCGTGCCACGGTAGCTATCTCGGTCCTCGTGAAGAATCCGGATGCCACCGAGCATGGGTGGTTGCACTACCGCGACATTGGTGACTACCTCACTCGTGAGCAGAAACTGTCACTTGTCGCCGAATACGGCAGCATCCAGGGTGTGCCGTGGGAGCCGGTCACTCCAAACGATGAGGGGGATTGGCTAAACAAACGCGACGATGCCTTCGGAGCCTTCACTCCGATCGGCGATAAGGACGCGCCGGGCCGCACAGTGTTCACGAGCTACTCACGAGGGCTAGCGACTGCCCGCGATTCGTGGGTGTATAACTCGTCACGTGAGGACCTGATGCAGAACGTCGAGAAGATGGTTTTGTTCTACAACGGGCAGGTTGACGCCTTCGAGAGTTCCGGTAAGGCCACGAAAGATATTGATAGCGTCATCGATTTCGACGCACGCAGCATCAGCTGGAACCGCGCGGACAAGGCGCGGGTGGCGCGCGGGACCAAGTATTCAGTGCACCAGGATGCTGTGCGAATAAGCACATACAGGCCTTTCAGCAAGCAGCACGTCTACTTCGATCGCCGGCTCAACGACATGGTCTACAAGCTGGAAACGATGTTCCCGACGGCTGCCCAGCCCAACGTCGGAATCGTGATTACATCGCCGGCTTCGCACTACGCATTCACGCCCTACATCGTTGACTGTCTTCCCGATCTGCACACATTGGACACGGGACAATTCTTCCCGCGCTACACATACGAACCGCGAAGCGGTGACACTGAACTGGATATCTTCGGCGACGGCGAACCGTACACGCGTGTCGACAATATTTCCGATGAGATCATCACGGACTACCGGGAGCGATACGGATCTGAGGTGACAAAGGACGACGTTTTCTTCTTCATCTATGGACTCCTGCACTCCCCCGACTACCGCATGACCTACGCGGGGGACCTCAAGAAGATGTTGCCGCGCATTCCGAACCTGGCGGATGCAACCGACTTTGCGTCTTTCGCTGAGTCGGGACGACGGCTCTCTGCTCTTCATCTCGGCTACGAGTCAGTGGTTCCTTATCCACTTGAAATGGTGACTTCAACGACTGGGCAGAATACTGTCCCTGATCTACGCGTCACCAAGATGCGCTTTGGTGGCAAGGCCGGCGCCTGGGATAAGACGACGATTCGATACAACGATGAGATCACTCTCACAGGTATTCCGGATGAAGCGCACGAATATATGCTCGGCTCCCGATCCGCAGTTGAGTGGATCATCGAGCGCTATCGCGTAAAGCAGGACAAGGACAGCGGGATCGTCAACGACCCGAATGATTGGGCCACCGAGCACAATGATCCCGAGTACGTCCTGAATCTGCTCAAACGCATCGTCACAGTCAGCGTCCAAACAGTAGCGATCGTGAATTCACTTCCCACGCTACGGATATTGGATGAGCTCGAGGCCGCTTCCGAAGTCGTCTCCGCCCTTTGACTCATCACCGCTCAAGACATTCACGCAAAATGCCGGGAACATTTTGATCCATGTCGCAGGGGAACAGTTTTTCAAATTCAGGGCGCCGCTGTTCGAAAGCGAGTTCTGTCAGGTCTTGTTGGAGCTAGGGGGAACACATGCAGGCAATCGAAAAGCTGAGAGAAGCATTAGGGCGCGGTGACGTGGTCGTGGTTGCGGGTACTGGAGTGTCCGCTGGAATCTCGAATAACTCACCTGCCGGAACTTGGCTGGGCCTGTTAGCGGACGGAATCAGCCACGTCGAAAAGAAGCACGAGAACCGTGGAGCCCTTCTCCGCTTGCGAGTTGAGAACTATCTAGAGGATCCGAGAGTGTCCGACCTGACGAATATAGCCAGCGAGCTACGTCAAGAACTGAACGAAGGGGATCATGATCGGTTCCCTCGATGGCTCAGCAGCGCGATCGGGGAGCTTCCAGTCGAGGACAAGAGCATTCCCGATGCGCTTGCAGCACTCGGTGCTCCGCTCTTCACCACCAACTACGACACCCTTCTAGAACAAAGCACTGGGCGTGCGAGCGCCACCTGGTCGCAACCAGACACTATGCGAAAAATTGCCAACTACGAAGTAGACGCTATCGGGCATCTACATGGGATTTGGTCCGATGCGTCGAGCGTTATTTTCACCGCCGATGATTACAGGCGCATAGTCTCTGATTCTGCGGCGCAAACGGTTCAAACATCCGCGTTCACGATGAAGACTTTCCTCTTTGTGGGATTCGGCTCGGGCACAGAAGATCCGAACTTCAAGTCTATGATTAATGACTTCGCACGTGCATTTCCCGGAACCCACAACGCACATTTCAGACTCTGTCGCGCGTCCGAAATGAGGGAAGAATCCACGCTCGATGCCGTCGTGGACATCTCTTACGGAGAGAGTCACGAAGAACTCCCGGGCTTTCTTCACGGCCTCAAAGTCGATAAAGAAATCGCTCCATCAATTGATGCGCGATCGCGATCGCTTGAGCATCTCGAGAATCGGATACGAGACAACTCTGCGCTCTGGCGTGACACTGAAACTCTGGATGATAAGTCAATCCGGGATCTAATCGTCACACCGATTTTCTTGCCCGAACCGCATGACCAGTACGCGACGAATTCGGTTCTGGAATCGGAACGCAACAGGGTCGATCCTGTTGACATCGCGGAACACATAGAGTCGAGCGACGTCATCGTCGTAGCAGGAGAAGAGAACTCAGGCGTCTCTACGGCCTTGGCCTGGATCCTCCATGAAGCGATGACGGCCAATTCCGCACTTCACGCCATAACAGTCGATGAGCCCCTGGTCGCTGGACCGCGCCCTATCTCAAAGACCGTGGAACGCATTTATCGAGATTGGAACATCAACCCAGCGGGGGAAACCGAGATAGCTCGGTGTGTGCTCGGAGTGGATAATCTTCGTTTCGAGACTTCGGAACGATTCCAACGAGCTATACGAGACCTGTCGCAAAACGCAAGCAAGCTCAAGGTGATCGGAGTTCGTCAGCACGACGCATTGGAAATTGTTAACGCTTTGAAAGCGCACGGAGTCGCGAACGTTTCACTTGTTTACTTGGGCCGGTTCAGTAACTCTGAAGCCCAAGAGCTTGCTCGGCGAGTTGCGCCGGGTGATGAACAACGCGTTGTCCAAGCCGTGATGATCGTCATCCGGGAAAAGCACCTCCCTCGAAATCCATTCACCATCACCTTGCTGATCGAATTGATCCGAAATGGCAGCAACTTGAAGGAGGAGGATTCCGAAATTGCGGTGCTGGACCAGTACCTCAATCTGCTTCTCATTGGTGAATTCATTCGGGAGCGCAGTCGATCGGCGCTCACCCTCCGGAACAAACGTTTCGTGCTCGTTGCCTTGGCTCGAAAACTCGTAGAGGCGCGAGAAGACAAAGCGACGGCGACCGAGTTCATCGGATGGGTATCAGAGCTATTCGCAGACCTTGGTTGGCCGCACGACGCGTGGGACTGCATAAGCGATCTGATCAAGCGTCGGGTGCTAAGCCGAGGGCCCGAAAACACCATTCGCTTTCAGCGTTCCGCATATCTTGAGCTCATGGCGGGGATCGCGGCTCAAGAAGACGACGAGTTTCGCAAGTTGGTGTTCTCAGCCCCTCTGCAGCTTGCTTCGATCGTCCGCACCTATGCCGCCATGAGCCGAAATGATGCCGCCGTATTGGAGTTGATGGAGCGTCAGATAGAACTGATCACAGTTGCTCCTCCATCCGGAGCGATATTCGGAAACATACGCCGTTTGGAAGCACCGCAGGATCTTTTCAAGGACAGCGGAGGTGCCGCCGAAGACCAAGCGGAGGCGCAGCCTGATGCCGTTGAAAGAGGCGGCATCAGCCGTTCTTACTATGACGACACGGACGATTCCGACCGCCCTGCCTTCCTCACCGCGAGAATAGAAGATCTCTCACCCGCGCGCATTGCCATGCTCGTCGTAGACCTCGCGTCTCGTGTTCTGCGCGACACTGACGAGAGTAGGGATCAACAGCTCAAGGCGCGAGTGCTTCGGAAGCTCTTGGTTGCCTGGGTTGGCTTTGTAGATCTGTATGAAAGTGAACTCAAAGACGCGCCCGACATTGACGACGTGATTCGAGAGGTTCACAAGAAAGATGACGCGACAGACGACGAGTTCAAGTCGTTCAAAGCGGCCGTCTTGCGGGTGCTTCCTTGTTTCGTGACCCTGAGCGGTATCCAATATTGTTTGAGTTCGCCAAGTCTGGTTCCTCTGCTTGGTTCCGTCCAGATGTCTGGCATGGAGAATGCCCATTTTGGCGGACTCATTCGTACGCTGGCTCTTTACGCGTCCGATTCCACCGCGTGGGTCGATTCTTTGTCGACGCTTGAACCGCGCGCTGTGAAAAGCTGGTTTTCGGCTGGCTTTCTCTCCTCCGTGGCTAGATACGCATACATATCGGACGTGCGACTAACGGACGACGAACGCGAAAAGATTCGACAATACTTGCGCCAGGTGATCGGTGAGCGGTATGACTTCAGCGGTATCGACCACAGAAACCGGGTTATGAACTCTTTCGAAGACAAACTACGCAAGGCTCGCTTGGGCGAAACGCGGCGGCCGCAGAGATCCCTGAACATCCTGACTTGATTGTGTGTGCGACAGTCTTCACGGTAGACAGGGAGTGGCTTCCGCCTCCAGATCAGACTCTCGCCAAAAACGGTTTCAAGGCAGCAGATATTGACGCCCTGGGGTGTTGACCATCTGTTCTATCGTTCCGCCATTGTGGGGTACACCCCAGCTGGACGTCAGATCCTAGTGTGGAACTTACGTCAGACAAGGTCGGTTTCTTCATTCTTTGACACTCGCCGGCGTGGCTCTTGGAGTCGCCCTGACACACCGCGGTCAGTCGTTAGTCATCCAGGTGACAGCGAATCCACCCGAAGCGACGCGAGGACTATTCGTTGTCTCGTTCGAATGTGAGCCATGCGGTGATGTCGAGTGGTTGAGTTGGCGGCAGGTCGATCGCTGATGGGCTGATCTTTCGCGGTGCGGGATTGGTCTGCGGTGACTCGCTCATTTGTCTCCGTTGGAGTTTGGTGTAGGTGTGGCGCTCGGTTCGAGAGCGACGGGCGGCGACGAAGAGGGAGCGGGAGTCGGCGGGGCCGTCGGCGTCTGCTGTGTGAGGGGCCGCACTTGGGCAAAGGGTGGCACGGCCGGAGCAGCGGTGGAGAGGTCGGGCTCGCCACTGGGTTGCAAGTTATAGTCCACCGAGTCGACCGTGTTGAGGGGGAAAACGTTCCAACCGGTTCTCCCCGGTACGTCGGAGCTGGGGACCAAGAGGACCTCCGTCCCGTCGGCGCCGTATGTGGTAGCCCACGGTGTGGCGTTTGGATCGCCGACGGTCGTGAGTGGTTTTCCATCCTGGTCGAAGAGCTGCACGCCGGTCAGAGGTTGACCGTCTGAGTCATAGGCGAACACATTGAAGACCTCGTTGCCGTCGAGCAGCAAGCCTGGTGGAACATAGTCCTCCACGTATTGGTCGGCCGAACTATTCCACGCTGTGGCGAGCACAAGAAGAAATGGCAGCGCGATGATCGAGCAGACACTGACCAGTGTCCTAAGCGGTGGCAGCCATGACCAGGTCAGCCATCGTCCCCGTCCCCATTGCACGCTGACGGTGACAAATAGCAGGAGCAGAACCCACTCACCACCATTCGACGGCAGAGTACTGGCAATGCTGTTGCCGATAACTAGAGCCGTAATGACCTTGTAGACGGCCCAGCCCCGTAGCACCCACCAGAACGGTCGGAGTGAGATGAAGAAGTCCAGGGTGTGCGAGCCGATCACTGTCGATCGTGCCTTTCGGGCGAGGTTCGATCGCTGTGCGCTGGCCCAGGTGCGAAGTTCATTGGCGGTCCAGGCGGATGCCAGCCGCGGCTTTCCCCGAACCGGTAGCCCGGCCGCGGCCCGCAACTCGTCGGCGTAGCCGACAGCATCGCCCGGATCAAAACCCGGCGCATCGAGATCCTCGGCTTGCTCGGTCAGATCCCCTTCAAGTCCGTCCGTGAGTTCTTCGACATCTTCACTGGGAAGGTCGCTGAGCGCGGCGCGCACGGCAGCGGCAAAATCACGAATGGCCAGGGTGGGTGAAGTGGTCGTGCTCATGACTTATCCCCGATCGTGCGGATGGTAGCGGTGGGCTGGTGCTGTTCTGTGAGGAGGAGTGACATTGTGTTGGCGAACCGAGTCCAGCTGGCTCGTTGTTCGGCAAGCATGGTCCGTCCCTCAGTGTTGATTCCGTAGTACTTGCGGTGCGGCCCGCCATCGGAGGGCACGACATAGGTTGACAATGCACCCGCGGTATAGAGGCGCCGAAGGGTTCCATAAACCGAGGCGTCTCCCACCTCCTTGAGGCCGGCAGCGCGCAGGCGCCGCACAATGTCGTAGCCATAGCCGTCTTCTTCCTGAATCACGGCGAGCACCGCGACGTCGAGCACTCCTTTGAGTAGCTGCGTGGTGTCCATGTATCTCCTCTGACGCATCACACACTACTACGCGGTACGCGGTAGTGATTCCGGCGCCACGCCGGATGGTGGCACCGAACGGTCATTTTCCGAAGTCGCCTGCACAAACGTCCGTACTGGTTTGCACAATCGTCGCGGCGTTGCCCCCCTGGCCGAGTTCGAGCGGGTCCTTATCTCTGAGCGCACCGTGGCCGGGCTCGCCGCGGCGCGAGCACGGGGGAGGACGGGTGGGCGTCCGTTCAAGATGACGCCGGCCAAGATTCGCCTGGCCATGGCCGCCATTGGTCAGAGGTAGACGAAGGTCCGTGAACTTTGCAAGGAGCTTGGGTTCACTCGGCAGACGCTGTACCGCCATGTTTCACCGTCGGGGGAGCTACGGCCTGACGGTGCGAAGCTTCTCTCCAAGAATTAGCGGCCAGTCCGAGGCCTAGGCCTTTCGTGACAGTACGGGATGTCTCGCAACTGACGGTGACTACCGTCATGCAGCCAGCAGGTTAAGCGACGTAGTTATGAGAATCACCGCACCACGAGATCTGGCGTCCTCGAAAGGCGCAGGAGATGGAGCGTGAGACGCTTCATATCCCTAGGGTTGTGAAGCAGATGCTCGGCTTCGCATCCTCATTCCGAGGGCTATGCGACCGCTTAGAGTTGCGTGGTGAGCGCGCATCTAAACCGGATGATCTATGTCGACGATTCTGGTCATCCCCAGTCCGGTCTCGTCATCTACGGATGGATCGAGTTCGCACCCGATCACTGGGCGGGCGTGTTGCGCAGCTGGCTCGATACCCGCAAGCGACTTTGGCGGGAATTCGGAATCCCCGTCGTCGAGGAGTTGCACACGACCGAGTACGTCAACGGTCGAGGTCGGATCTCCAAGCGTATCCCGGATCGGCATGTGCATGCCGGCGTGGAGTACTGGAAGGACTTTGGTCGCGAGGTCGCTCTCGAGTGTCTGCAGACATTGAGGTCCTCAGAGGGGCTGCGGGTGGGAGCCGTGTGGCGAAATGATGATCCGCAGCACCTGGCGCGCACCCGCCAAGAGGCGTATGCCGCGCTCGTCACGCAATTCGAGCACGAGCTCGCCGAAGAAGAGTCTCTCGCCCTTATTTTCATGGACGGCGACGGAAGTGACATGAGTTACCGATCGACGCATCGCAATCTAAAGCTTGCGGAACGTCGCGTGATTGAGGATGCCATCCATCTGGATTCGCATGGATCGCAGCTCGTCCAGATGGCGGATCTCGTCGCGTGGTCCGCGAACGCGCATGTGGACCGTCACGCTCACAACGAGTTCGCGTGGGAGTGGTACACGAAATACCTCAGTGAGCGCGATCTCGCGCGAGTGCCCAAGAAAATCTAGTGGTTAAACAGCGAGACCCCCTTATCCACGTGTGCGGGGGGGTCTGCGTTCATAATGCTACGCGAGGTGATGGCGTTTGTCGAGATGTGTGCCCGCGTATTTACAGCACACATCTCACCTCCTACTTCTTGCTGGTGCCGTAGGGGCTCTGGTTCGTCGGCTTCAGCGACACCCCGATGTCCGCGGCATGCGACTGAACTGCGCTCGGGGTACGTCCCATGTGAAGTCCGATCACTCGGGTGGGCGTGTTGCCCTTTGCCTCCGTGCGCAGCTTCGCATTGTCGGTCGGCGTCCAGGGCTTGTTGTTATTCTTCGGCGTGGTCATTTTCGATTCTTCCATTCAGGCGAGCTGTTCTCGGTGTCCTAAAACCCAAGAGTGAAATGACCACTGTCGTGGTGTTCCCCGCAAAAGGAACCTTCACCGGGTCACGGCGCGACGCCCGGTGCGCTAGGTGCCGTCAAGTGAGCGGTCGAGATGTCGTTGGGAGCGAATCAGTGTCGGGTGAACCCTCGGTGGAACAAGTTGGAGATGTCTGGTCCAGCATTTCCGGCTCGTTCTATCGCGCCGTAGATCCCTCACACCTCGACACGGCCCTTCTGGGTTCGCGTCTTGCCGGCAGGTACTCGGAACCGTCTCAACCGACTCTGTACCTGAGCTCATCTCCTCAGGGAGTCGACGCGGCGATGAGCGCTCATACCCAGGGTCGTGTCGCCGAGCTCGTCTTGCTGGAATTTCAGGTGGAAGCCCATAACATCGTCGATCTGCGCAACCCGGCTGTTCTCATTGCAGCCGGTATCGACCTTGCGGACGCACTCGCGCCCTGGCAAGACATTGTGAAGGCCGGAGGCGAGCCCTCTTCGTGGCATGTTCGTCGGCGGCTGGAGGCCCTTGGTGCGAATGGCCTCGTTGACCCTTCGCGCAAACGCCTCGGGCTGTGGCATCTGACCCTCTTCAGGTGGAATTCTCCGAACGCGCCACGTGTCGCTCGCCAATGACCCGACGCGGTTGTTCACCGTTGCCGAGCGGTAGCAGAACCTTCGCCGGGACGTGGTTCGCCGGGGACGGTTCAGCTGGCGGGCTGGCTTGCTCGCCAGTTGCGTGCATGGGTCAGTATCTGCTGGATGACTGCACTCTTGGCGTCGGCGTAGTGGTTTATGTCGCTCCAGGTGTTGGCCGCGAGCGTCCGCTTTGTGGATCCGTAGAGTGCACGGTCTGCAGCACTGACCCGGAGCCAGTCGCGGAGGTCGAGGTAGTCGATCTGCTCAGCGGACTCTGGCGGAAGAACGTGCACGTGGAAGTCCAACTCCGCCGTGCGGAGCATCCGGTGGCCGTATTCTCGGACACGGAGCCGCAAGCCGATGGATTCCATTGGCACAATGTAGGACTGCTCGTCGTCAATGTCGGCCACGACAAGCAGCATGTCGATCACCGGTTTCGCAGCCAGTCCAGGGACTGAGGTCGAACCGATGTGTTCGACCGACAGCGCAGCTGGGCCCAGGGAGTCCTGGATCTGTTGAGCCATGGAAGCTGCTTTTGAGGGCCATGTGTCGTCGTAATCGACGATGACGATCGCACGTTGCTCACGACCACCGATCAGGATGCTGTCGAGTTCCGTGTCTCTTGGCTGGTCCATCCTGCGAGTCTGGCACGACAGACTCGGCCGTCGAGGCCCGACTGAAGTCCGTTAGCAGCGGAACGGTCACTGTGCTGACCGATGGGGAGGGGTGCCCGCCTTAGGCTCGTGGGCATGACAGAAGCGCGCGCGATCGATCTGGACAAGTGGCCTCGGCGGGAGCACTTCGAGCACTACCTCACGCGCGTCGAGTGCACGTACGCCCTCACGGTGGAACTCGACGTCACGGAGATGGTGGCGGCGCTCCGCGTCGTTCCGTGGAAAAGCCATATTGCGCAGATCTGGGCTATCGCCTCAGTAGTGAATCGTCACGTCGAGTTTCGGATGACCCTCACTGGCGAGATGGTCCCGGCGACCTGGGATGTTGTGCACCCTGCATTCACCGTTTTCAACCCCGAGCGAGAGACGTTTGCCAACGTCTGGTCTCCCTTCCACGCTGACTTCTCGATCTTCCACGAGCAGGCGGTCGACGTCTTGGCTAGATACCGCAATGCCACGTCGTTTCAGCCGCAGCCAGATATGCCCGCAAATGTGTTTGACATATCAAGCATCCCGTGGGCGTCGTTCACTGGGTTCAGTTTGCAGATACGCGACAGCTGGAAGCATCTCTTGCCTATATTCACCCTGGGTCGGTACCGGGAGGCTGGGGGGCGAACCGTGATGCCTGTCGCCATTCAGGTGCACCATGCGGCGGCTGACGGTTTCCATACGGCTCGCCTTGTTCAAGAGTTGCAAGCGCTCTTTTCCGACCCGTTGTGGCTCTCCAAATAACGCTTCAGGGGCACAGAATTCGCTGCCAGGGCTTCGAGTCGACGTTGAACGGCGGGGTGCCATTTGGGAACCCTCGGCCAGCGCTTCTCAGGTTCGCCCGCAATAATCCGAACCATGACGATCCCAGCTGTAGCCATTGTGTGTGCGCTCGGCATCCTGGTGCCGGTACTGCTGGGACTCTTGCCAAGTCAGCGCAAGCGCCACGACGCGCGCCGCTGATCGGTCGAGCGGAGGGCCGGCATGTCGCCGCGCAATAAAAACGACAAATGAGTCAAGTCCGGCAGATAGCCTGAGCACGCGCGTCTGCGCGGCCGGCACGAGTCTAGGAGTCACTCACCAATGAGTACCGAACTGCACATCGAGCTGGACCGCATCTTTGCGGCTCGCGACCGAGACAATATGGGCCCAACGATTGCCGCCCTTCTCGATGCCTATGAGCTGCACCCGCGCGACCCCCGAGTCCTCTATGAAGTAGGCGGTGCGTACGACACCGCGGGCGAGGAGTCGACAGCCCTGGGGTTCTACGAGCGAGCGATGACCGAAGGGCTCGACGGGGATGTGCGTCGCCGGTGCTACCTCCAATACGGGAGCACCCTCCGCAACCTTGGCCGCCTAGATGAGTCGGTCACGGTGTTCGCGCAAGCACGCAGGGAGTTTCCGGACTCTGTTGCCCTCGGCGCCTTCGAATCTCTGAGCCTGCATGCGGCCGGCCGTGTCAACACCGCTCTCGGCAGCCTTCTCGTTCTGCTTGCCGACCATGTGCATTCGGAAGAGCTTGACCGGTACAAGCCCGCCATGCGAGGCAACGCCGAGTACCTGACATCGCTCGACTCTCCGGCCGCTTCCGAAAGCGCCCGATAGCCGGACCCTCCTGGCACAGAGCCAAGGTCTGTGGCGGCGTGAATGAGCTGTGCGGGCGAGTGTGGAAATCGACAGGAGAACCCCAGCGCTCCTGTCGACCGGGCCGTCCCGGTTGCCCCGCCCGGACAAGATTCGCGCTCCGGTGTGTTTTTCGCGACAATCGCTCGCTACTCGACAGTCTCGAAACCCTAGGGTTTCGAGACAACAGGATGCCGTGCTCGAGCCCCGAAGCACCTTCGCGAGAAGTGCGATCAGGGGCCCAACGGCGTGGGTGCGCCGCGATGCGGCCTAGGTGACCTGTGCGGATCGTAAGTCAGGGCATGACGCATGGCGATGCGACGACACGTGCCGATCGGCGCGGGGCGAAGACTCACTCGTCGACGTTCCGGTTCGTGCGGGATATTGGCATCATCTTCGTCGTCTGGTCGAAGCCGTCAGCCGGATTTGTGAACTTAACGACGATTCCGACACTTGAACCCACTGAAAAGCGGTTTCAGCCCAGCCGGACGCGGAGGTTCCGCCTTGCTCGGGAGTATCAAGCTCGAGCAGGATCCGGACGAATTCCGACGACCGCCCCAGTCTCTGCGATTGTTAGACCGTCCCAGGCAACGAGAGTTACCAACTCTCGGTCGCGTGGGGTGAGTGTGGCGAGTGCGGCTATCGCTGAGTCGTCTTTGGATTGCGGTGCAATCGGTCGACTGCGCAGTTCATCGCGAAGTCGGCCGGTGAGCGCGAGCTGCCGAATGCCCGTGCGGCGGTGCACGGCGAGTACCCGATGGGCAACGCCGTAGGTCCACGCTCGGCGTTCGTCATGAGCCACAGGAGAAGCGTCGCGGCGCCTCCAGAGAACAAGAAGTGTCTCCGGGAGGCAGTCTGCTGCATCCTCGCTGAGGGCAACCCACCGCGCGAAATAGGCGAGCAGCTCGTCGGTGCCCGATCGCATAAAGTCTGCTATTTCAATGATGGCGGCCGGAATGGTTGCTGGCGGCTCACATCGATCCCTGTCAGCGACGGTTGAATACCCAGCCAGAATCGACGGTTGAAAACTAGTCCACTCGACCACGATTGGATGGGTGATCACAGTGGAAGATTGGGCGTTGATTCGTCGCCTTCACAAGAGCGAGGGCGTGTCGCAGCGAGAGATCGCGCGGCGTTTAGGGGTGGCCAGGGACACGGTCGCGCGAGCGATTGCTTCTGACGAGCCGCCGAAGTATGAGCGGCCGGTTCGGCCGTCTGAGTTGCGGGAGCTGGAGCCGCGGATCCGTGAGCTGCTCGCGGCGCACCCGAGGATGCCCGCAACGGTCGTCGCGGAGAGGTTGGCGTGGTCCGGCTCGATCACGTGGTTCCGTGAGAATGTGGCGAGGCTGCGGCCGGAGTATGCGCCGGCAGATCCCGCGGACCGGATCGCATATGCGGCCGGGGATCAGGCGCAGTGCGATCTGTGGTTCCCGCCCGTGAAGATCCCGCTCGGCGCCGGCCAGGCCGGGTCTCCGCCGGTGTTGGTGGTCGTGTCCTCGTTCTCGCGGTTCATCACGGCTGCAATGTTGCCGTCGCAGACGACACCGGATCTGCTCCTGGGCATGTGGTCATTGATCTCAGAGCAGTTGGGCGCCGTCCCGAAGCGGTTGATCTGGGACAACGAGGCCGGCATCGGCCGCCGGAACGCGTTCGCTCACGGAGTCGCGGCATTCACCGGGACGTTGGCGACCAGGATCGTGCAACTTAAGCCCTTCGATCCCGAGTCCAAAGGCATCGTCGAACGCGCGAACCAGTACTTGGAGACATCGTTCCTGCCGGGCCGATCGTTTCGCTCGCCGGCTGACTTCAACGAGCAACTCGCGAGTTGGTTGCCTCGGGCGAACGGGAGGGTTGTTCGCCGTCTCGGCGGGCGCCCCACGGAGTTGGTCGCGGCGGACCGGGCCGCGATGCTCGCGTTGCCGCCGGTCGCTCCGCTGGTCGGTTTCGCCGCCCAGGTCCGTTTGCCGCGCGATTACTACGTTCGCGTCCACGGCAACGATTACTCCGTGGATCCGGCCGGGATCGGGCGGATGGTCGAGGTTCGGGCGGACCTGGGCCAGGTCACGGTCACCCTCGAAGACAGGTTGTTCGCGTCCCATGACCGGGCATGGTCGACCGGACAAACGATCACCGATCGGGCTCACGTTGCCGCCGCGGCGACCCTGCGAACCGCGTTTCAAACTCGTGCGGAGCCGGTCGAGGAGAGCCTCGAACGAAACCTCGCCGACTACGACACGGCGTTCGGGGTCCGGTTCGACCTTGACGGTGAGGTCGCCTGATGGGCCGCGAAACGATCAGCGAGATCGAGTACTTCGCCCGCGCTTTGAAAGCACCCAGGATCAGGGACGCCGCCGCCCGACTCGCTGAGCAGGCCCGGGAGGCAGGTTGGACTCACGAGGAATACTTGGCGGCGGTCCTCTCCCGGGAAGTCTCCGCGAGGGAGTCTTCCGGCGCGGAACTCCGGATCAGGGCAGCGGGTTTCCCTGGCCGGAAATCGTTGGAGGAGTTCAACTTCGACCACCAGCCCTCGCTCAAGCGAGACACGATCGCGCACCTCGGCACCGGTTCCTTCCTCACCGAGGCGAAGAACGTGGTCCTGCTCGGGCCGCCCGGAACCGGGAAAACGCACCTCGCGATCGGCCTGGGCATCAAAGCCGCCCATGCGGGCCACCGGGTTCTGTTCGCAACAGCAACGGACTGGGTCACCCGACTCCAATCAGCCCACCAGCTGGGCCGGCTGCCCCAGGAACTCGTGAAGCTCCGCCGTTACGGCCTGATCATCGTCGACGAAGTCGGCTACATCCCGTTCGAACAAGACGCCGCGAATCTGTTCTTCCAGCTCGTCTTCAGCCGTTACGAACACGCCTCGCTGATCCTGACCAGCAACCTCCCCTTCTCCCGGTGGGGCGACGTCTTCGACGACCACGTCGTGGCCGCCGCGATGATCGACCGAATCGTTCACCACGCCGACGTCATCACGCTCAAAGGCTCCAGCTACCGGCTCAAAAACAGCGGCATCGACACTCTTCCCTCGGCACGACCAGAGAACACGGCAGAATAGTCACACACAACAGTGGACTACTTTTCGACCGTCATTCTTGGCCTACTTTTCAACCGTCGCTGACAGATCCCCACTATTGGGACTACCGATCGTTAGAATCGGTGCTACTTGAGGCCGCCGCAATTGGGCTGAGCGCAGGATTCATAGGTCGGTTCTTGCTTGTACTGAGCCGCAAGGTTACGGCGAGTTCTGCCCTGTTCCGGCGCTGTGGCACGTCAGAGTGGATTGGCCACGGCTGTTTACTACTCAGCTTCGTGTGTCGCTCGTGGCGGTGCGTTGGAGTAGGACCAAAGGACGATGCTCATCAGGAAGCCCACGAGTGCGAACCCAGCCAAGACGAGAAAAGCGAATCTAACGTCTGGGCTCAGCTCGTCATGAATTTGGGGCACGAAGAACGCAAGGAACCCGCACAAGAGTGCAGCAGCAGAAACTAGTGGTGCCAACGGGCCGAAACGCGATAGGTGCCAGCGTTCACCGTTCGCCTTGCTTCTGATTCGACTGTTCAGACGTTGGGCCACAAGCCACCAAGTCAGCAGCGCGGGGACGAGAGCAAGCGCGACAAGGATGATGAGGTAAGACAAGGCTTCGTCAACTGAACTGACGTCCAACTGCTCCATTGTCTTGCCTCACCATCCTTTCAGCCTGCGCCTAGCTTGGTGCGCTCAAGTATGCCAGCTTCTCTGCGAAGCCCTCGGCGATGTCATTCTTCTCCTGCGTGGTGAAATCGTATGGCGCCGCACCCCTGGTTTCAGGGCCTTGATCGCAAGCACGAGAGTGTCGGCCTTCATCCCCGTTACCGGGTCAATCACACGGATGCGATATGTTCACAGCATGATGAAGACCCGAGCAGGCCGCGCTGCCCTCACCGCGCTGCTCACGCTTTCTGCCTTCACGCTCGTCGGCTGCAGCGCTGGGGCCGCTGATGAGTTCACTCCTTCAGCCGCCCCGGTCGTCACCGCGACGGTGGCACCGCCAACCGCTGAAGTTTCGACGCCGACCGCGCAGGCGTCGATTCCTGAACTGGCGGATGTCGCGTCGGCCCCGGTTGTGTTCGACGCGTCCACTGACGTCGACGCCGTGGAATTCCCCGAGAGCATGACGGGCGACGAGCTCGCTCACGCACGCGAATGGGTGCAGACAAATGCCATCACGGCGCAGTGCATAAAGGAGAAGGGGTACGACTACACCTTCAGCCCATACTGGGCCTCGAGCGCGGAACCGAGCTGGATAGCGAAGTTGCCCGAGGATCAACAGGCTGCAGCCGGGGTAGCGCTCTACGGCCCGGGCCAAACTCCCGGCGACTACTGGTGGGAAGACGCTGGGTGCTGGGGCTACGCCGTCCACGTCATGGGCAACGACGACGCCCACTGACACCATGCCCGGAGGATCGATCAATGAACGAACCGCTTCGGTACGGGTGTGCCTATCGAACTACTTGACGTCCTCATCCGCTGCCGCGCACGGATGAAGCGCGAACTACTTGGGACTCTTCTCGTGCTTGCCATCGGATCACTCGCACTAGGGGGTTGCTCCACCACTTCCGGGGACACGATTGCGGCCAGCGGAACGGCCACCACCATGATGGCAACAACCGGTTCGGGGCCGGCGGACGCGGGGAACGAAGCACTCCTCAAGGGCGAGCTCACGATCACAGACGGGTGCGTGACTATCAATACGGCCGCTGTGCCGATCTTCCCGAACACTGCTAGTTGGGACGGCACCACCCTTAATTGGGAGGGCGCGGCCTACGTGCTGGGAGACACAATTGCTCTCTCGGGAGGACAGGCAGACATCGTCAGTGACCTGCCCGCCGAATGCAAGTCGCTCACGGCATTCTATGTATCAGGTACAGCGAGATAGGGGACTGACCGTCACCCTTGTGGGCCTGCAGGCGTCGCTGGGTCTGCAAAGACGGCAGATTTCTCTTGCGCACCGGCCGCCCGGCGCCGCAGCGAGAGCGCCACAACCCTGGTGATGTGTCGCGTAACTGATGTGCCTCATATCCCATGGGATACAAGACACTGACGCCTACTCCGGAGCGACGTGGGCACACAGCTCAATGCGCCAAATAGCGATAACAGAACGCCGCCACAGAGCGCCGAAAGTCACATATGTGACAGATTCTGAATTCGGCCGGGCTACGATCATGGTGTCACGTAATCGAACGTTTAAATGACAGGAGTCGAGCATGCTCGTCGGCTACATGCGCGTGTCAAAAGCTGATGGTTCGCAGAGCACTGATCTACAACGAGACGCGCTCCTGGCCGCCGGCGTCGGTGCAGGGGATCTCTACGAGGACCAGGCATCCGGCAAGAAGGACGACCGGCCACACCTGGCGGCCTGCTTGAAGGTGCTGCGTCATGGTGACACGCTCCTGGTTTGGAAGCTGGACCGGCTCGGCCGAGACCTGCGTCATCTGGTCAATACGGTGCATGACCTCACCGACCGTGGCATCGGCCTCAAGGTGCTCACCGGAGAGGGCGCTGCGATCGACACCACGACGGCACCTGGGAAGCTCGTCTTCGGAATCTTTGCTGCTCTCTCCGAGTTCGAGCGGGCGCTCATCTCTGAGCGCACTGTCGCCGGGCTTGCCGCAGCTCGAGCACGGGGGAGGACGGGCGGGCGGCCGTTCAAGATGACGCCGGCCAAGGTCCGCCTGGCCATGGCTGCGATGGGTCAGAACGAAACGAAGGTTGGCGACCTCTGCAAAGAGCTCGGGATCACCCGGCAGACGTTGTACCGCCATGTCTCACCTGCGGGGGAGCTGCGGTCGGACGGTGCGAAGCTCCTATCGAAGAAGTAGTGGCCCCGCCTGGTCACTGTCAGAAGGGAACCCCTTGCGGATCGCGGGAACGATTGCGTCGCCTGCAGGGGCGAGACCTGCGAGACTCACCGCATGACAACCCAGACGAGTACTCAGAAACGACGCGCTGTGTCCCCAGTGCTCATCGGATTCGTGGGGATGATCATCATTCCGTTCTGTATCGTTCTCGCGACCAACTCCTGGGGTGCTCCAGACGCAGCAGACTTCGTCCGGATGGCGTTCGGTACCGTAATCGCCTCCACCTTGGCGACGGTGGCGGCTTGGTGGCTGGCGCTCAACCGGATGAAAGCGGGTCGGAATGACCGTTACTGGTTCTGGGGAGTGGCTGGTATCTTCACCTTCTCCGCAGTCGGCAGCATCACCGGCGCAGCCGAGACACTGCTGACGCAATTGACTAATCTCTAGGTCGCCGATCCGCGGCCGGGCAATTAGCCTTCATCGGGAACAGAATGCGGGCCGCTACTCTGGGGCGATGAGTACAGACGACACGGTCTTGGTTCGCGGGGTCCAGGCATCAGATTTCGCCGAGTGGGCGGGGCTGTATGGGGAATATCGAGCGTTTTACGCACTTTCCCCTGACGAAAGCATTGTTGAACGTGTGTGGACTTGGATCAACGACGGCGCGCATGAAGTTAATGCCTTCGTTGCCAGTTCCGGGGATCGCCTCGTGGGACTCGCGCACTATCGACGATTTGCCCGGCCCTCCACTGGCAGCGTGGGAATCTTCCTCGACGATCTGTTCACGTCCCCGAACACTCGCGGTTCCGGCGTCGGGCGGGCGCTACTCAGCGAACTCTCCTCATTGGCCGACGGTGAAGGCAGCTCAGTCGTCCGCTGGATCACTGCGGAGGACAACACTCGTGCCCGTCGCCTATATGACTCGACCGCCACTTCGACGAAATGGGTGACATACGATCTGAAGCCGGGATCGCTCTGAGCGCCTGATAGCCGAACGCCTTGGGGTTCAGGGGTGCGTGCCTCGGCACCTAGGATCACTTCATGACCAACCACGGTGAATTCCCGATTGCTGAGTTCGGATTTCCAGGCCCGCTTCGGGATCGACTGATCGCCGCAATTCTGGCCGGCACGAAGACCTCCACCAGCTCGACCTTCGTGGAGTACTCAGTAGAGGACGAACAGTTGCCGATCATCGGGAACAAGCAGTCGGTTGTGGATTCAAACGATGCCGCGGTGGCGATCATCCAGACGGTTGCGGTCGAGATTGTCCGACTTGCTGACGTCGGCCTCGAGCATGCACGCGACGAGGGCGAAGGATTCGACTCCGTAGCCGCCTGGCGGCGCGGTCACGAAGCCTTCTGGCACAGCGCGGAGATGCGTGACTCCCTCAACAATTCAGACTTCACAGTCGATGACGAAACGCTCGTTGTGCTGGAGCGGTTTGAGTTAGTCGAGGCGCTCCGCCAGGCAGCACCGTAGTCCTCGTATCCGCAGCCCAAGGCGAGGCAATGTGGGGAAACTAGAGCCCGTGGATCGCGTAGCGACGTTCGATCCCGGCTGTGACCCGTCCCCAGTCGCTTCCCGCAACGCGGTCCTGGTGTGCTTTGAGCGCAGAACTGTCCTGGAAGCACTCGTCGACCTGCCACACCATGGGATCGACGGTCGACGCGACACTGAATGAGATGCACCCGGGCTCCGCACGCGTTCGAGCCACGTGATCCGAAAGATGCTCAGCGACTACGGTCGCCCGATCCACCGTGTCCCGGGACACTCCGACCAGCCGAGCTATCTCCCGTTTCGAATGCTTCCCCGTCGAGTGCAGGTAGCGAATCTCTGCCCAATCATCCAATTTGATCACCTTCCATGATGGTTGGTGGCCCTATTTTCAGTTGGCGTTTCTGGCCCTGTTTTCAGTTGGCGTTAACAGGGAACTTCACGCTCTCCGTCTCCACATCTGGATGACGTTGTCCGCTGCCTCCGCCTCGACCACAACCCGCTCTCGCTCCAGTTCCGCGGCCTGGCGTGCCCGGACTTTCCCGGCCACGTCCAGCAGATCCCACATCTGTTCGCCGGTCACTGACACCCCGCGGGCGCCGGTGCGCCGGGTGCGGCCGCGGATCAGGGCGTAGTGGGTGCGGAACACGGGTGCCCCGATCTGCGCCTGTGCGTCGTGGAAGAACACCACGTTGGAGACGGGCCCGCTGCCGTCGTCGAGGGAGAGGAAGACGACGCGTTTGCCGCTTCGCATCGGGGGAGTGTGGGTGGCGCGGCGGACCCCGGCGACGAGGACTTCGGTGCCGCCCGGCAGGTTCACAAGCTCTGACGCCGGGGTGACTCCGAGCTCTTTGAAGAGCAGGTAGAACCGGGTCATCTGGTGCTGGCTGACGGCGAGGCCGAGGTCTCGGAGTTCCACGTCTGTTTGGGTGCGGCCGCGGAGGTCGAGGGCAGTGACCGATCGGGAGAAGTCGGGCAGTGGCAGTTCAATGTCGAAGGCGAGCTGGTCGGGGCCGACGGGGAGGGCGCGGCCGCCGAGGCCTTGGATGTGGGCGAGCAGGTCGCCGCGGCGGGCGCGGTCGTAGCCGATGAACGAGTCGAGGGCGCCGACCCGGGCCAACGCTTCGAACGTGCGCCGCCGCGGCCGCACCCGGTCCCGGAAGTCCTGCAACGAGGAGAACGGTTGATGCTCGGCGATGCGTTGCCGCTCGAGCGCGGTGGAGCCGGCGAGTTCGGGTAGGGCGAGGCGGATGGCGAGCTGTCCGTCGCCCAGTTGCTCAACCCGGTAATCCAGTGCGGAATTTTGGACGTCGAGGCCGAGGACGGGGACGCCGAGGTTGCGGGCTTCGGCGACGATCAGGTCTTTGGGCCACATGCCGGGGTCGTGGGTGAGGAGCCCGGCGAAGAACGTCGCCGGGTGGTGCGTTTTCAGCCAGGCGCTCTCGTAGGTGGTGCGGGCGAATGCGGCCCCGTGTGCTTTGGCGAAGCCGAAGCTGCCGAACCCGGAAAGTACCTTCCACGCCCGGTCGATGACCGGTGCTGGGAACCCGCGGGTGGCGGCCTGCTTTCGCACGTACGCTTCGATTTCGGCGAGGTCGCCGGATTTGCCGAGGTGCCGGCGGAACACGTCGGCTTTTCCCATCCCGCAGCCGGTCAGTTCGTCGAAGAGCCGCATGACTTGTTCGTGGAAGACGACGACGCCGTTGGTTTCGGCCAGGAACGGTTTGAACCGCGGATGCATGTGGTCAGGTGGGACTTCACCGTGACGCGCCTTCAGATATTGCAGGGGCATGTTCGCTTGCATGGGGCCGGGGCGGAACAAGCTGATCTCCACGGTCAGGTCGTTGAACACTGCCGGTTGGAGCTTCCCGATCAGCTCCATCTGCCCGGGCGACTCCAATTGGAAGACGCCAAGGGTGCGGGTGGTGCGGAGCATTTCGTAGGTGGGTTCGTCGTCGAGGGGGACCCGGTCCAGGTCGATGGTCTCGCCGGTGAGTCGCCGGTGCTCCTCGATCGCGTACGCCATCGCCGACTGCATGCGGACGCCGAGGATGTCGAGCTTGATCAGGCCCATCGGGTCCATGTCGTGCTTGTCGTACTGGGACATCGGCAGACCCATCCCCGAGCGTTGCACCGGGGTCCGGTCGAGGAGAGAGGTGTCGGAGAGGATGACGCCGCACGGGTGCACGCTGATGTGGCGGGGGAGCCGGTCGAGCTTCGCGGTCAGGTCCACCAGCTGGTCCAGCTGCTGCGACTCACGCACCTGCTGGGCGAGGTCGGCGAGTTCTGGTTTCTCCTCGAGGGCCCGGCGGAAGTCGCGGGCGTTGAAACGCCACATCTGCTTCGCGATCGCCGCGACCTGGTCGTCGGGCATGCCGAGTGCGAGCCCGGCGTCTCGGACGGCGCCCCGCCCCCGGTACGCGTTGGTCATCGACATCAGCGACACCCGGCCGGCGCCGAAGACCTGGAACACTTCCCGGTAGATGTCGTGACGCCTGGCGGATTCAACGTCGATATCGATGTCGGGGAGGGTCTGGCGTTCGGGGGAGAGGAACCGTTCCCAGATGAGGCCATTCTCGATCGGTTCGACCGAGGAGGTTCGGAGCGCGTAGTTGAGGACGGAACCGACACCGGAACCTCGCGCTTGCACCCGGACGCCCATGCCCCGGATCAGGTCCGCAACTCGGGCGACAGTCAAGAAGTACGCCGCGAATCCGAGGTGCTCGACCGTCTCCATCTCATGGGCGAGCTCCTCGTGTGCGGCGCGGGCGAGGGTGGTGCCGGCGTAGCGGTCGTCGATGCCGTGCCGGGCCCGCCGCCACAGCTCAGCCACCGGGTCGCCGACCACCCCGATGATCGAGGCTTCCGGCATCCGTGGTGTGCCGAGTCCGATGTCCGCAGCCGGGTCCAGGGCGCACCGGTCTGCCAGCTCCTGTGTGGAACGGAGCAGTTGGTCGAGGGCGCTGGGGTTCCGGGCGCCGGCGTCAACAACCATGCGCGCGACCTGGCGCATGTGGGGCCCGTCTTTTAGCCAGGCTTGTCCGTTGGCCTGGGGTTCCTCGAGTTGGGCGAGTGGGGTGAGGAGGCGGGTGGCGTCGGCGAGGTCCGCGGTCGTCGCGTCGCCCGGCTCGCCGTAGCGGACGGCGTTGGAGAGGATGGCGGGGGTCCCGGTGTCCTCGGCGAGGCCCAGCATGCGGGTGGCCGCGGCCACGGAACCGCGTTGCCCGGTCGGTGCCAGGTGGCAGAGGACTTCGAGGGTGACGGAGCCGATGGGCATGACGCGGAGCCACGCGCGCAACCCGGCGACTGACTCCGGGCTGTCTCGGCGTTCCACGGCGAGCCCCACATCGGAGAGCGGCCCGAGGAGCACGGTTATTGTGCGTCCTTCTGCCCAGGTGGCGAGCTGGCGCCGGTCGATGCTCGGCACCCGGCCTGCCTCGTGGGCGGAGCTCACTGCCCGGCAGAGTGCGGCGTACCCGCGGCCGCCCCCGCCGTGAGCGATCAGGGTCACCCGGCCGAGCGGCCGGTGCTCGTCATCGTGGACGGCCAGGTCCGCGCCGAGGCCCGGCCGGATCCCGGCGGTCGCGCACGCCCGCACATGTTTCACCGCCCCGTACAGCCCATCCCGGTCGGTGAGGGCGAGGAAGTCGGCGCCGGTGGCTGCGGCCTGGTTGACGAGGGCCTCGGGCATGGTCACGCCGTAGTGCGGCGAGTACGCGGAGGCGACATGGAGGTGTGGGAAGCCCTGTCGCATCCGTGCCTCCAAACCCCTGAATTCGAACGTTTATTCGGTATGGGGAGTGTAGGTCGGGGCTCTGACACTCACAAGGTCTGCCCCGACAGGCAGAGATCACATACGCATCCTCGCGTCGCATTGGCTGATGCAGCCGATGTGGGGTCATCGGCGACAATGACGCGGTGACGTCCGGGATTTGCCCGCCGGCGTCACAGGTTCAGATCCGCTGATGCGTGTTTCGAACAGGGCCTTCGGGTCATCCACGGACACCGCTCTCTTGCACATGAGTGAGCTGTATTGCAACAAACGATCAGCGCAAGTGATCGTTCATGGCCGTCGCTGCTACTGTTCAGAGGTCCAACCCGGGGGAGAATGCCATGGCAAAGCTGAGCGGAGCCACACAACAGTCGTTGGCAACGCTTCTCGACAGTGAGGCAACTCATTCAGTGATCGAGAGCCTGTATCTCCGCTTCGACGTCGTGCCCCAGAAAAGCGACTTCGCTATCAACAAGTTGAAGAAGGCGACTCACCTCGTCACAACGCTTAGTGACAGGCCGGACAGTGCGACGAGCCTACTGAGCCTGATCGAGTACGTCGGGTCAGACTCATCCCGAATGTCGCCGGCCTTTCGACGGGGAAACTCAGCATCGGAAGATCTTTACCGAAATCTCGACAGAGACCTTGGAGTCACCGGTGCCGAGGGATCGACAGGTCAGCCCGCAGCGAAGAAGCCGGCACGCCAATTCCAGCGACCGCCATCGGGGGCCCCCGCTCCCTCGCCGGCCACGCCCAAAACCATGAGGTACGTTTTTGTCGTCCGCGGCCGGGACCAGGCCGCATACGATGCTCTTGCGGCTCTGCTCATGTCTCTTGACCTCCGAATCGTCACCTGGGAGGACGCCGTTCGCGGCGTTGAGGGCGGGACGCCCCACACCCTCGATATCGTCCGAGCTGGGATCGACATTGCGGACGCTGTCGTCGTCCTCATGACCCCCGATGACTTGGGATACGTGAAAGAGGAGTTTCACAACTCCGGAAATGATGACCCTCGCGAAGCAAAACCTTATGGTCAAGCACGCCAGAACGTGATCTTTGAAGCCGGTTGGGCTATGGCTCTAAACCAGGGCGGCGTCGTCTTAGTGCGCGTTGGAAACGTCAGAGGCCTCAGCGACGTGGACGGGCTCAACTACGTCAACCTGACCGGCGACCTTTCGAGCAGAAGAACCCTAATCAACAGGTTGCGTAACAGCGGTCTCGAATTAGATGACAGCGCCGACGCGTGGCGCACGGCCGGGTCGTTCCCAACACAGTTCTAGACGGGGATCTGACGCTGCCGCATTATCTCGACAAGGCCGGCTGCCCTCGATCGATCGTCTGAGCGACCGGCGATGTGGAGATCCAGCAGCCAGATAGTCACGCATGGCCCGGCCGGAATTTGTCAAGGTAATTGAGGCCAGCGTGAGTTTAGGCGGCTAGTTGTGGCTGGCTTTCTTGCTCTTTGGCGGGCTGGTTGATCCAGGCCGCGTCGGGGATGGCGAGGATCTTTGGGTTGAGGTTGGTGCTGAAGCGTTCGGGGTTCCCTTAGTGACACACCGTCGGAAAGCTCGCCTGTTGTGTGGACTCGTTCCAGATCGGTGGCGGTGGTCGGCGGGCTTGCGGGCTTGGGTTCAGCCAGCCAGTCGTTGTCGGAGAGGGTGTTTACTGTGGACTTATGACGGATCAAATTTCTATAAAGTCCTGGACGGCTGATGACTTGCCGGTGCTCGAACGCAGCAATACGCCAGAGATGACCGCCTTCCTCGGAGGTCCAGAAACGGGCGAGCAGCTATTGAAACGCCAAGCCAATTTTCTCCGCCTATGGGAGGAAGGCGAAGCGCGTATGTTTACGATCAACGTTGCCTCAGAGGAGATTCCCGTCGGATCTGTTGGCTACTGGAAAGCAACATGGGCAGGCGCGGAGGTTTACGAAGCCGGATGGAGCGTTGCGACCGCGTACCAAGGGCGAGGCTTCGCTTCTAATGCTCTGATTGCTTGCCTTCGGTACGCCGCGACGTATGGTGACCGAGAGCATGTGGTTGCCTTTCCCCGCATCGACAACGGGGCCTCGAACTCGCTCTGCCAATCTGTTGGTTTCCGCTTCCACGGCGAGGAGGACTTCGAGTACCCGAAGGGTAATCCAATCAGGGTGAATGCATGGGTGTGTGACTTGTCGTCGCTACCGAGAGACCATCGAGCTGACGCCTTAGCTTTTCGTTAAGCCTTCCCCATACGGGACGACAGCATGGGTCGACGTCGGTGTGGATGAGTTGTGCAAACGAGTGCGGAAATTTGTGCAGACGAGTACGGAAAATGACAGCGCCGCAAGGCGGAATTTGTCAAGGTGAATGAGGCCAGCGTGAGTTTAGGCGGCTAGTTTCGGCTCCGCCTCTTGTGGTTCGGCTGGCCTGTTGATCCAGGCCGCGGCGGGGGTGGCGAGGGTCGCCGCCCGCTCGACGGCCTTGCCGGCGGCGAGGCCGTAGTGGACGTCGGCAGGGGTGTTGAGCCCGATCCCGGTGTGCCGGTGGCTGTGGTTGTGGTTGTAACCCTCGACAAAGGTATTCATGAAGCGTCGGGCATCGCCCGAGGCTGCCGAAGGATTCCGGGAACACGGGGGCGAATTTGAGCGTCTTGAACCACGACTCCGAATAGGGATTGTCGTTGCTGACCCGGGGCCGGGAGTGCGACTTGGTGACCTCGAGATCCGAGAGCAGCGCGGCAACGGTCTTACTCGTCATCGACGTGCCCCGGTCGGCGTGGACGACCTGCGGGGTGCCATGGATGGAGAAGGTCTCGGTCATCATTTCCGCGGCGAGGACCGCGGACTCGGCCGGATGGACCTTCACGCCAACGATGTATCGGGAGTAAATATCGATCATCACGTAGGCGTCGAAGTACTTGCCCTTGATCGGGCCGGGCAGTTTCGTGATGTCCCACGTATAGACCTGGCCGGGGCCGGTGGCGACCAGTTCCGGGATCGCGCGGGCCGGGTGGCGGGCCAGTCGGCGGCGTTCCTTGACCTGCTGGTTCTCGGCCAATACCCGGTAGATCGTTGAGATTGACGCCAAATACACGCCCTCGTCGAGCAGCTGCGCGTAGATCTGGATCGGCGGCAAATCCACGAACCGGGCCGAGTTCACCACCGTCAGGATGCGGGCCCGCTCGAGGACATCGAGCCGGTTCGCCGGCACCACCACCTGCCGGGCGGCCCAGGTGCGGGGTGTCCGGGTCGCGGTCGCCCGCGGCAACCCGACCAGGCTGGCGGCCGTCCGGGTCGGGACGCCGTGGCCGGTGAGGTCGCGGTAGGTGGTCATCACGGTTTCGTGTGCGGTGTTTCGTCCCGCGAGCTCTTCGAAAGATTTTCGAGTAGCTCGTGCATTTCTGACATGATCTCCAACGCCACCCCCGTCGTTTCCAACCTCCGTTCCGTCAACTCAAGTTGGCGGCGGAGCCGGGCGATCTCGGCTTGCTCGGGCGTGAGCCGGCCGATCTTCTCCCCGGGTTTCTTGCCCTGCAGCACCCCCGCATCGCGCAGTTTTCGCCACTCCGTGATCTGTGAGGAATAGATGCCCTGCCCCCGCAAATACGCGCCGCCCCCGTTGCGGGAAATCGCATCCTCGTAGGCGGCGAGGTGGTCAAGTTTCTGCTTCGGCGTGAACGACCGCCGGGGCGTGGGGCCGCCCGCGCGCGGGCCGGGACTGCTGTTGTTCATGGAACTATCGTCGCGCACGGCGATCAACGATGGGCTGGACATGGTTGGACTTCCTGATTCTCGCCCTACGTCAAACGGCGGACTTGCTCTGAGCTACTGGCCTCAACTCACCCTGACACGTAGGGGGCGCGCGATTTCGTGCGTCGTACAGATCGAGAAGGGCTTCGACCATATTGAGGGCGGCGTCATAGAACATTGCAACCGTCACAAAGCTCGATGTGACGTTGTAATCGGTGGAGCCTTCGTCAGGTAGCTTGATCTGTTCCCGCTCGAGGACGGCAATGATCATGTGTGTGTTGCCGTGCGCGATGCCGCTCGCCATCCGCCACAGGGTTAGAGGGGGAACCGGCAAGCGCGGCACCATAGTCGCCACGGCGCCAAGGCGAGAGGTCACGCTGTCGAGTTTATTGAGTGACTGACCCGCCAGGGCAGGTCGGGCGTCGATCTGCTGCTGAAGCCTGGCCCCCATGCGATCGAAACCGGGGTCGGGCTGACCCAGCTCGGTTTTCATGACGTGGACCTGGCGTCGGTTGTCGCGGGTGATCCGCCTCGACCGCAACAGTCG
The DNA here is from genome assembly GCF_002929655.1 of Cryobacterium sp. M23. Lineage (NCBI taxonomy): Bacteria > Bacillati > Actinomycetota > Actinomycetes > Micrococcales > Microbacteriaceae > Cryobacterium > Cryobacterium sp. M23. The sequence continues at coordinate 4,371 of NZ_PJJV01000070.1, read as the reverse complement.
CTCATCGCGCGACTCTGGCTGCAAGATCCACAGTCCTGTTCCTGCAGCCTCGAAGGTGCTCCGAATGAGAGTGAAGGACGACATGGCAAGGATCGAGCCACCACTCCCTTCCACGCTCACTTGTAGGCCGTGTAGGTGATCTAGAGCAGTCCCGAGGATGTTGAAAACTAGATCCGGGACTGGATTGTAAGTCGCAGCATCACGATCGTGCGCTAGCGCCGATCCGCTCGCTACCTCGAGCGCATCAGCACGCTCAGCCAGCACCTCGTGGCGACGGAACCCGAGCTGCAGGGAGAGCAAACCCCGTCGCGCGTCGTCAACAGTTTCGCGGTTGTCGTGCGCGTGTGCCCCTACGGGGTTCTCGTTCAAAAGACAGATCTCCTCAGACAAAGCGTCCATCTGGCCGCATTCTGATCGTAGGCGGATCTGCCTCACCGGCATCGATCGCTTATGGGCGAGCGCGTGTAGTGCGGGAATTGGAGTTGTTCTCGGCCACGCGTGCTGCCGAGTTATGTGTGTGCCAGACCGGGCACATTGGCGCACGGCAACTTTGTTGCTTTTCGTCTGGGGGATTGTTCACTGAGTGCTGTCGGCGTCAAGCCGTCGTCACAGTTTCGGCAAAAACTTCTTCACCCGCTGCGCTCCTCCATAACTTTTGGCCTGCAACCGTTCCTTGGGGCTTGACCCCGACAGCACTCCATGAGGGCGGAAAATCGCCGAAAGGCAAAAAAAATTTGGAGGAGAAAAAATGCTTGAACAGATCCAGACCCCCGCACACACGATCACTGCCGCTGACGTCGAGTGGAAGATATTCCACCTCACCAGCTCGATCCGCAGGCGCGAACGCACCTTGAACTGGGACGGATACGCCACACCCCACACTCCCGAGCACCCCGCAGTCGCCGCCGCGCGCACCGCCGACCAGCTCGCCCGGATTGCTGAACTCCGGACCCGGCTTGCCCACTGGGAAGCCATCCAGGCCGAGCAGGCCGCAACCGCACTGAGCAACTAGGGAGATACGAACATGACGGATTAGATCAGCACCAAGGACACCGCCAAGTTGGTTCGGGTGGCGCTCAAGAACGCGTTTCCCGGCGTGAAGTTCAGCGTCCGGATGAGCACCGGCACCGCGTCCGCATGGATGAACGTGTCGTGGAGCGACGGCCCCACCGACCGGGAGGTGAACGCGGTAACCAGCCAGTACGAGGGCCGCAAGTTCAACGGCATGACGGACGGCTACGACGACCAAGGGTCCGCGCTCGTCGCGCTCGAAGGGGAGGACATGCCCCGGGTCGTGCGGTACTCCTGCGACGGGATCAACACCCACCGCGACTACACAGCCGGCGGATACCGGGTCGCGCAGCACCTCATCAGCACCGACAGCGACCACAAAGACCTCGTCGTATTCACCCCCGAGGGCGAACCCATCAACGGTGCCCCGGTGCCCCACGGGATCTATGTCGCCGGGCACTTCCACGATTACATCTACAGCGCCGTACACATCGCCCAGGTCATCCTGCACCGCGTCAACCTCTGCACCGTCACCGCTCCCACCCCATAGACCGGGCGGAGCAGCAATGAGCACAACCAGCATCGACACCGAGGCAGCCGCGCGATTCGTCGACGTGTTCGCGGCCGCCGACTTCGCGGGAGATGTGGGCCCGCGGATGAGTTGCACCGAAGTGGACGCCCTCGCCGGGATGCTCCGCACTGTCGGAGAAGACACCGCCGCCGACACCTGGATCGCGGAACACACCGCAGAAGACCAAGAAGGAGACAGCCACCACCAAGCCTGGGTTACGTCCCCGTGACGAGGATCAAGGGGGCGTTTGGACAACCCAGCAACACACCACCAGGAGCAATCACCGACGACGGTATCGGCCGATTCTGAACAGAGGACGACCCCGGTTGTAGCGGCGCCGTCCCGGAACCTGGCAACGACGAGGCATCGGGCGAACTCTGCGCGCACACCAGTTGGGCGGACCGCTCAGCATCCTCCGACGAGGCTCCGGCGGGACCGACAGGACCTAGCCACTCCAGCGAAGAGCACCAAACCAGACAGGTTAGCGGCCGCTTCGAGAGCTCAATGGCTTCAGAGCGCAGGAGCCTTCTTGACGTCGCGCATCGCCAGACCGAGGCGGCCCGCTACTTCTGCCCTGGGTGTTCCGAGCTCGAGCATGGACGCGATGGTGGCCGCCGCTGACGTGCGGGCGGCCGTGCTCTGCTGCGCTGCGCGTTCCTGGATGGCTACGATTTCCGCCTGAGCTGTCGCGTCGATCTCGTCGAGCGAGTCAGTGGCGACGAAGTAGTCGGTGGCCAGCTGCTCGAGCTTGTCTTCCTTCGCACGGAACTCTGCCGCCTTCTCGCGTGCGCGAGAGCGGGCGGCAGTCTGCTTCGCAGACTTACGTACATCAGCCATGCGTGTACCCCTTTCGTGGGTGAAGAACCAGTATGCGGGAGTACAGCGCGCATGCTTGGCCGCCAAAACCAACGCCATGGACGATGCGCGCTTGCGCAAGGAGGCGCGCGTTCAGTTGCGAGCTGTGCACTGCCTGGTTCGGTCATCTCGATAGCCCCTATCTGCAGTCACTCATCGATCTCAGCCTCAACATCCGAGCATCCCAATCTTCGATCGTGACCACCGTGCATCCTCATTCTTCGTACAAGTATTTGTCACACCTCTGGCATTAGTAATAGACGAGGTAAAGTGAGCGGGTGATGACTATGCATATCCTCTCTGCGGGAGACGGGTATGTGTACTACACCAACGAGGTCGCGACCGGTGATGCGAAGCGTGAGAGCGGACGTGAGCTGGGCGATTACTACACCGGGGATGGTATCCCTCCCGGTGTCTGGGTCGGCGGGGGACTGGCCGCACTCGGCGTCTCCGGTGTCGTCACGGAAGAGCAGATGAAGGCCCTCTACGGTGAGGGCCTGCACCCCGACGCCGAACGAATCATTGCTGACGCGCAGGCGCAGGGTAAGACCGTGGGGGAGGCCACGAAGGCAGCCAAGCTCGGCCGCTCGTACTACGGGTACAGCACCGACAGCACGGACCTGTCCGCGAAGATCGCTACCGGCTACACCGACTTCACCAAGACGAACGGCCGCGAGCCGAACGTCGCCGACCGGCGCGCAATCCGCACCGGTGAGGGCGACCTGGCGTTCCGCAACGCGAAGGGCCGGCCCCCTGCGGACAAGGAAGAGCTGGGCCGGTTCATCACCGCGGCGACGCGGCCGACGCAGCAGGCTGTCGCCGGTTTCGACCTAGTTTTCTCGCCCGCGAAGAGCGTGTCCGTGCTCTGGAGCCTCGGTGACGAGGACACCCGGAAGACGATCGAGGATGCCCAGGCGATTGCGATCCTGGACACCGTGTCGTACCTGGAGCGGGAAGCGATCGCGACGCGTGCGGGCACGAACGGGGTTGCACAGATCGACGTCGAGGGTGGCCTGGTGGCGACGCGGTTCCGTCACTATGACTCCCGGAATGGTGACCCGCAGTTGCACGACCACCTGGTCGTGGCGAACAAGGTCAAGGGTGTCGATGGGAAGTGGCGCACGATCGATTCCAAGCTCCTGCACCGTCAGGGCGTGGCCGCGTCCGAGTTCTACAACCAACGAGTCATGGACGAAGTCACCACCCGGTTAGGTCTCAGCACGGAGCTGCATGAAGTCACTCCGGGCAAGCGGCCCGTGGTCGAGATCGCCGGTGTTGACGAGCGCCTCACCGGGGTATTCTCGACCCGGTCGGCGGACATCAAGAAGGTTGTCGGCCAGCTCGAGAAGGACTACCGGGCCACCCACGGGCGCAGCCCGGACGCGGTCGCCCGGATCAAGCTCGCCCAGCAGGCCACCCTCGAGACCCGCCCCGCGAAAGCCCACGCCCGCTCCCTCGCCGGCCTCCGCACCGAGTGGGCCGCGAAAGCCGCCGAACGCGTCGGTGCAGCCACCGTCACGAACCTTCTCAAAGATGCCCGCGCCGCAGCGCCGGCCATGGGCGGCAGGCCGGGGGAGTCGCGGGAGGTCGATGTCGACCGGGCTGCGCGCAAGGTCGTGGCGACGGTGTCGGAGCATCACGCGGTCTGGGGTCCGCACATGATCGAAGCCGAAGCCCGCCGCTGGGTCCAGAAAGAAACCAGCCTTGGCCCCGTACCCGAAGGCACCGTCGAGCAGATCACACGGCGTGCCCTGGAGACGGACTCGATCGCTGTGACCCCGCCCGCCCCGCACGGTTCTTTTGAGCCCCTGACCCGCCGGGACGGGTCGAGCATCTACGAGCACAAGGGCCGCATGCTCTTCACCTCCACCAGCCTCCTCGCCGCCGAAGATACGTTGTTGGACGCCGGCCGCACCCGCACGATCGCCCCCATC